>NZ_JAAAHR010000015.1:0-94069 GCF_009908215.1 Nonomuraea sp. K271
AATCAGGCCGCACTTCGGCGACCATCCGCACCGCTCGACGGCGCAGCTCGGCGGGGTAGGGAGACTTACCTGGCATGGACTCGATCCTCTCAAGAGATCAAGTCTCCACCGAAGCCGGGGCGATTCACGCCTTGGACGGCCAGCATCCCGGGCCGGGCCTGCTCGATCAGCCCCTTTAACTGGTTATAGGCGGCGTCGATCTCGGCACTGAGGGTGCGGTATCGAGCAGCGAGGTGCCGCAGCGCACCTTGACGCTCTGAGCGGGGTCGGTCAGATCCGCGGAAGGCCTCAACCGGGAGCAGGCGTCGGCGAGCCGGGTCTTTGAGGCCGGCCAGCTGCTCGCGGAGCTCGGTCGGGGCAGTGACGAGCAGCGCCTGCAACTCGTTGAGGCAGGCGGTGCGAGCCTTCACCGCGCCGGCGCGGACCAGATGCAGCACACGGATCGACTCGGCCACCCAGTTTCCGCTCTTCGGGACGGCCCGAGCCCTATCGGCCAGGACAGCCTCGGCCGCAGAGTAGGAATCCAGTGGATCAGACTTGCCCTTGGCCCTGCGCTGCTGCCAGCAGGGCGATTGACCTCGACCACCTTGACCTTCGCGCTGCTCAGGTGACGAGCCAGGGCGGCACCATAGGAGCCGGTACCTTCGACCCCCACTGCCTGCAGCTGGCCGAAGGACCGCATCCACTCCAGCAGGTCTGCGCATCCCACCCGGGTCGCCGGGAACTCGCGATCGGCGACCCGGCGCCCGTTCATCAACACCACCGCGGCATGGTGGGTGTCGACCCCGCCCACGATCCGTCGCGCCTTGGGCTTTTTGAACCTCGTCATGTGCACCCTCACCGGCTCGGGGGATATCCGACGGCGGTGCGTGACGGCCGGTCAAGCAGGCAGACCAGTGACGAGACGGGCTATCTCGCCGAGGCTTCTATCAAGCCACACACGGCCAGCCGACACGCACCCTCGGGAGCGCTCCCCCAGAAGAGGCGACAGATCGTGCCGATGGCACCAGAAGACCCGGGCCAGATAGAACAAGGGACAACGCTTTCTGCTCCTGCTCCTGCTCCTGCTCCTGCTCCTGCAACCTCAACCGCAGTAACAGTCGTTCCCAATGGCACCAGTCTCACTGATGGAACAGCACCTGAAGCTCCTGGTGATGACGGTACTGATTGTGGTGATCAACCCCTCTACCAGGAGCTTCTTAACGTACCGGCCGAACACCGGTATCGCGATCATGCTGTGACCAGGGCAGCCGCCACGGAGCCTGAAAAAGGTTCAGTGCATCGATGCGGGGGGCGTCGTCACGGAGCAGGGGAACACCAAACCTCAACAACATGCACTGCGGCTGAACCTCGACCGGGCAGAAACAGCCGAGACGGTCGCCCAGGCCGTACTTCCTCGCTACATTGACCACCTGGCCGAACACCGTGACGACTACCACCTGTGGTTGACGGACACGTTCACTCTGCAAGCGAGCGTGTGGCACATGAACAGCGCCGAGAGGGAGCGCCGTGGCCGTCGCCCCAACTGGACCTCGACCGCGCATACCTACAAAGAGGTTGAGATCCCTCCTCACGCCATCGAAATCCGCACACCCAGCCAAATACGCCGGATCATAAACCACCACGACACCTCTTGATCAAGGGGCGAGGAAGCGCGTGCGGCGCCACCAGCCCGGCCGAGGCCGCCCACCAGGCACGTGGCCGCTGCCGCTCCGCATTACCGTTGCAGCCGCAGCACAGCCCAAGTGACCCACCACGCCGAATCGGCATCACGCCCGACGGGCTGCGGGCGCCATCTCCCGCAGGCCGGCATCGACACAGACGCGCCGGTCGGTAACCGAGGTCCGTACGAGAGGCGCTGATGTCGTAGGCGCGGTCGCGGCCCATATTGGCGACCAGCCAGTTGGCGCCCGGGGGCGCAGTATGCGTGCGGAGCATGAGGGCGCCGCCGTCCACCAGGGCCGCGAGCCGCGACAACAGCCCTCGGGATGCTCCAGCTGGTGGAAGCACCAGGGAAGCCGCCGCTCACCGTGGTACCGACGAGACCGATCCGGCTGGCGCCACAGTCACGATCGGAGCATCACGGGAGCCGATGGACGTGCGGTCGAGCGTCAGGCAAGGACCATCCTCGTTACGCAGGTCCGCGCCCGTCAGGCGCAGGTTCGGATCCAGCCGAGCGCCGGCAGCCGCCATCGGCTCGCAATCGGTCGTCGATGAGGCGGCCCTCGATGACGGCGTTGTCGGCATTCAACGCGTACAAGTCGCAACCGCCGCCGCATAGGTAACCTCTGTGGAAGCGCCCCGCGCCTGAGGCCAGACCAAAGCCCCGGTCGAGTTCCAGGCTGCCATCCATTGAGCCAGTCGGCGGCCACCGGGACGCTGGAGGCGCGCAGGCCATCCACCATCGCGTAGCGAGACATCACCGAGCACGCACACCCGATCCAGCCTGATCCCGCTGATGACGATACTGTGAACCTGTGCCCCCGGTCCCGCTCCTTAACCATTCGACACCCCTCCCGAGCTGCGGGAAACTCCTCGCGATGACGCAACGAACCGATACGCCTCCCACCTGGGACGAGCGCACACAGCTGGCCACCTTCCTGGGCCACACTCGCGGCAGCGGCTTGACGTAGGAGCAACGCATGTCACTGGTCGGCAGGGAGGCCGAGCAAGCGCGGATCCAACGCCTGCTGACGAATGCGCGCCACGAACGCAGCGGCGCGCTGGCGCTACGGGGCGCGGCGGGCATCGGGAAATCGGTTCTCCTCGACCACGCTGTGTCGATCGCCGAAGCCGAGGGCGGCATGCGCGTGGTCCGCGGAGCCGGGGTCGAGTCCGACTCCGAGCTGGCGTACGGCGGCCTGCACCAACTCTTGTTCCCTCACGTGGATCGGTTGGACGCGCTCCCCGCTCCCCAGGCCAGGGCGCTGCGTTGCGCCTTCGGCCTGTCCGGGGGAGACGAAGCCAACCGATTCCTGATCTCCGCCGGTACCCTGTCGTTGCTCGCTGATCTGGCCGATGGTGGCCCGCTGCTATGCGTGGTCGATGACCTGCAATGGCTCGACCAGGGTTCTGTGGAGGCGCTGCTGTTCGCGGCCCGCCGCTTCGTGGCCGATCCGATCGCGATGCTTTTTGCGGTGCGCGAGACATCGATGCCGTTCGAAATCGCAGGCGTCGAGGTCATGGACCTGCCCGGCCTCGCCGCGCCGGATGCCGCCCGGCTGCTCGGCGACCACGCACCGGAACTCATCGGACCGGTGCGGGCCCGGGTCCTCGCAGAGTCCGGCGGCAATCCCCTGGCGATCATTGAGCTCGGGTCGTCGCGGCTCGCGGCGAACGACGCCGACGGGTCCGGCCCGGCCGAGCAGGTCGGCCCGCTGCCGGTGACCCGCCGCGTACAGGAGACATTCCGCCACCAGATCGTGGGGCTTCCCGACTCCACCCAACGCGCGCTTTTGGTGGCGGCGGCCGACATGGCGGCGCCGCTTACGACGATCCTGCACGTGATCGAATCTCTCGGTGGCACCGTCGGTGACCTGGCTCCCGCCGAACGCGACCGCCTGGTCTGGATCGACAATCGGATCACGTTCCGTCACCCTTTGGTAAGGGCAGCCGCCTACCAGGACGCGCCGCTGCACCGGCGGATCGAGGTACATCGCGCGTACGCCGAGGCGCTGCGCGCGGACGCTGACGCCGACCGTCGGGCCTGGCACCTCGCTGCTGCCACCACTGCCCCCGACGAGGCTGTGGCCGCCGAACTGGAAGGGGCGGCGGAGCGGGCCTGGCACCGAGGCGGCGCGATGGCGATGTCCGCCGCCTACGACCGAGCCGGTCGGCTCAGTGCTGACCGGGAGCTGAAGGCCCGGCGTATCGCCCGGGCCAGCCAGGCCGCGTTCGATGCCGGCAAGGCCGACCGCGCCGCCCGGTTGGCGGCCGAAGCGCTCTCGCTCACCACCGACCCCGGCATCCGGGCCGCGGCCATCTATACCCGTGGCGCCGTGGAGTACGAACGCACCTCGCCACGGGCCGATGCGGAGCTGACGATTGAAGCCGCCGCGTTGGTGTGCGACACCGATCCGGAGCGCGCCGCGCTCACACTGTACGAGGCTGCGCACGCCGCCCGGCACGGAGCGGCGCACGATCTCCTGCAGCGTGCGGCGGATCTGATGCGCGGGTTCACCCCGCCGGAGGATTGGGCGCCCGTTGTCGCCGCCCTTCTCGGGTGGGCGGAGCTCTTCGCCGGACGCCCGGAGTCGGCCGTCGGCCCGATGCGCGATCTTCACACCGCCACCCGCGGCGGCGGGAACGACCTGACTCATCGCATCACGGCCGGGTTCGGCGGGCTCATGATCGCGGACGACGACAGTGTCATCGCCGGGACCGAGGACATGCTGGCCGAGGTGCGGGCCGGCGGGGCGTTGGGGTGGGTCCCGTACACCCTGAACGTGCTCGCGGTGGCGCGGCTGTTGCGCGGCGAGTTCGCGGACGCCCGCGCGTGTGTGGCGGAAGGCGCATCCGTGAGCGACGAACTGGGGAACACGACCGAGAGCCTGGCGCACCGGTCGGTGGAGGTGTGGTTGCACGCCGTGTCGGGTGACGAGGCACGCTGCCGGGCTCTTGCCGAGGAGGTGCTCCCGCGAGCCCTGGCCCGGCACCGGGTCAATGCCGAGATCGCGGCCTGGGGTCTGGGCATGCTCGACCTCTCCGCCCGGCGGTTCGGGGAGGCACTCGACCGGCTCGAAAGAGTGTCCCGGGGACCTGCAGGCCGCGACCTCCTGATCAGGGCGGTGCCGGATCTGGTGGAAGCAGCCGTGCGCGGCGGCATGCCGGACCGCGCCCACGAACCACTGGCGGCGTTCTGCCACTGGGCCGAGTGCGTCGACCGCCCGGTCGCCACCGCGCTCGCACTACGCTGCCGGGCCTTGCTGGCCGACGACGGCGACGCCGATGCGCTGTACACCGAGGCGCTGCGGCTCCATGAGCGGCAGGGCGGCCCCTATGAGCGCGCCCGTACCCAGCTGGTCTACGGCGAGTGGCTGCGCCGCCGACGCCGCCGTACCGAGGCCCGCGCCCATCTCGCGGCGGCGGTGACCGTGTTCGAGCGCCTCGGCGCGGTGCTCTGGGCCGAGCGTGCGTGCGGCGAGCTGGCCGCCTTCGGCGAGCGGGGCGACGAGCCCCGGCGCGGCGGTCCGCTCACCCTGTTGACCCCGCAGGAACTGCAGGTCGTACGGCTGGCCGCCACCGGTCACACGAACAAGGAGATCGCCGCACAGCTGTTCCTCAGCCCACGGACTGTCGGCCACCACCTCTACAAGGCGTATCCGAAACTCGGCGTAACCGGCCGCGCCGAGCTGAACGACCTCGTCGAGCCCGCTGCCGGCGAGCCCTGATCTACCGGATGCGCATGTCAGGGGAAACGTAGATACGACCATGGCCCAAGGGGTCCGCGTCCTGGTTTTGTTCGTGGGAACCGACCGCACTTTGGCGGCTGCGGTCCGCGTGTCGGAGTCGTTGCGGCGCCGCGGACGCCCCATCTCCGCCTTGATCGGAGGGAGGGGCGGCAGGACATGCGGGTGACGATGACGAGCGCTCCAAAACGGACTGACCGCGCGAATGAGGACTTCACCTGCGCCGGACCGACGGCAGCGGTGCTGATTGACGGCGCTGGCATCCCCGGCACCGAATCGATCTGTCGGCACGGTGTGGCCTGGTATGCCAATCGCCTGGGA
Organism: Nonomuraea sp. K271; assembly: GCF_009908215.1. Classification (NCBI taxonomy): domain Bacteria; kingdom Bacillati; phylum Actinomycetota; class Actinomycetes; order Streptosporangiales; family Streptosporangiaceae; genus Nonomuraea; species Nonomuraea sp. K271. Next base: position 5,730 of record NZ_JAAAHR010000015.1, read on the forward strand.
GGCAGCCTCCTCAGCCTTTTGTCACTCGTGCAGGACCGCAGTGTTTCGGCGCTGCTCGCCGAGGCCATCGAGCAGGTGACCAACGATCATCGTGACACCTGCGACGTGGCCAACCCCATTAGCCCATCGGCGACCGTAGCCATCCTGCGCCTGTCCGACGGCCTCCTCGAGTACCTGGTGCTCGGTGACTCGGTCCTCGTGCTCGACAGAGCAGATGATGCGCCGGTCGTCGTATCCGATCCCCGGGAGGTGATCATCAGCCGGTCGTACCAACCCGCGATCGAGGCCGCCGCCCAGGGTAGCGACGAGCACCACCGACTCCTGCGAGACCTGCGCGCCAACCGCAACCAGCCGGGCGGCTTCTGGCTGGCCAAGGACGACCCGCGGGCGGCAGACGAGGCGATCATGGGAAGCTGCCCGATCTCCGGACTAACCGGTGCCGTTCTGCTCAGCAATGGAGCCAGCCGCATCGTGGACCGGTTCCAGCTCGCCGATTGGCCACAGGTCATGGCCGTTTTGGCGTCGAGCGGACCTGCCGAAATCATCCGTCGTGTCCGGCAGGCGGAAGCGCGCCATGCAGTGGCGGCGGACGATGCGACGATCACACACTGCACCGACCTCGGCGAGGCCTGACCGCTGTCAGCGGAGCTTGGGCCGGTAGTCAGTTCTGCTGGGCTGCGCGGGTCTGGGCGAGGCGGTAGGAGTCGGTGCCGGTCTCGATGATGTTGCCGCCGAAGGTGAGCCGGTCGACGATGGCGGCGCAGAGGCGGGGTCAGTGAAGGCGAAGCCCACATCATCGTGGTGAGTCTTGCGGAAGCGAGCTCCCTTGGGGTCCACCTCGTCGATGTTGTAGGCGTGCTGATCTGTGCTCCGCGATAGCGGTAGCGTTCGACCTTCATCTTCGCCGGGTTGTTGAGGACGATGTCGTCCGCCGCGATGCGGTCGGCCCCGTAGTAGCGCCGCCGCAGTTGCTTCCAGGTCAGGTGCGGGTGCTTGCGGCGGATCCAGTGGAGCATCCTCCACCAGGCATACCAGCCTAGATAGGAGAACGTCTTCTTAAACCGGCAGCGCGCGGAATGTCCCGTCCTTGAAAGCGCAGCTCCTCCAGAACCGGGATCACCCCCAGACGCTCGGTGACGTGATAGCGGGTCACCGCGTCCACGCTCGCTGTCCTCGCACCCCGGTTGCCTGCCACCCGTTCCCAGGCCACCAGAAGAGTGGCCCGGTCATGAACCAAGTTGAACACGTCGTCGAACCGGCGTGCCGGTTCGGCCCGCGCCCATCGGTGCAGCTTGAGCTGATGATCGAGTGCCCGCCGCTGGGCCGTGAGCAATCCCGGCCACCGTTGTGGCGGCACTACCTGCGGCCACTCCTGCGGCGGCGCGTCGTTATTCAACAACGGTCCTTCCCGACAGCAGTCCTGCTGCCATCACGCTGTCGCCCTTCCCCATGCGGACGGCTTTCCCGCCCTCGGAGTACTACGGCGACTCCGCCACGACCGGAGTCATCAGCGGACGTCGCGCCTGCCCACCACCGGGCTGGCGGCCCGGCGGGAGGGCGACCACCGGTCGCTTCCCACGTTCACTGAGGATCTCTGCGACGGCTTCGGTGCCCAGCTTTACCCCGGTGGCATCGTTCTGGCCGCCCATCGCAGTCTTGGCCAGAGCCTCCCCTCGCCCATGGGATAGGGACGAGGAAAGCGGACAGACCACCGGATACGGTCTGTCCAGCACCACGGCGCGGCCCATCCACCAGGTTCGAGAGGCCACTGACGACTCACGAGGCGTCGACCACTGGTTCAGTTTCCTTGCACCCTTTCCGTCTTCGCTTGCGGGCACGAACCGTCTGGTGGTCCCGATCCGTCCCTACGTTGTCAAGGCTGCTCCCGGCCTCGCCCCCGACTCGGGGTCCGGCCTGCCTCCAGCTTCAACCGGTCACTGCGATGACCGGCGGCGGGCTCCTCCTTCCGCACGATTCCTCAGCGCCTCGTGGCGCACAGCCCAGCTCGTCGACGCAGAGGAGGTCGACGCGGCCGTAGCGGGCGATGGTCTTGGTCAGCTGCTTGTCGTCGGCGGCCTCGACGAGCTCGTTGACGAGCTTGGTGGCCGGGGTGTAGCGGACGCGGTGCCGGCCATGGCCGCCTCGGTGCCCAGGGCGATGAGCAGGTGGGACGTGCCGGTGCCGGAGTCCCCGATCAGGCAGAGCGGCAGGCCTTCTTGACCCAGTCGCAGGTGGCGAGGGTGTTGACGACGGCGGGGTCGACGTTCGGGTTGGCGTCGAAGTCGAAGGCGCGCAGGGATTTCTCGCGGGGGAACCCCGGCGGCCTTGATGCGCCGTTCGGAGCGGCGGCGGGCGCGGTCGTCGCACTCGGCCATGAGCAGCTCGGCGAGGAGCCACGGTAGGACATCTGTTCGCGGCGGCGGCCTCGGCCAGGTCGGGGAACTGGGCGCGGACGGTGGGCGGCCGGAGCATCCGGCATGCCTGGTCGACGGCGGCGTCGGCGGCCTGCTCGGTCAGTCCGCGGCGGGGCTTGGAGGTCATGGCCTGGCGTTTCCTTCCTGCGCGATTCGGGTTCGGCGGAGCAGCTGGTCATAGGCGGCGACCGACGGCAGCGGGCGAGTGTCAGGTGGCAGCTTGTCCAGGCGGTGGGCGGTCAGGGACGCCACTGCGGGCGGGGTAGCCGGGTCCGCGCCCTGGGCGGGCTGGCCGGCGGTCTCGTCGGCTGCCTTGCGGGCCTCCAGCGCGACCGCGTCGGCGGTCAGCGCCCCTACCCGCAGGGCGGCGGCGAGCCCGCCGACGACGTGCTCGCTGTCCATGTGCCGGTGGAGCAGCAAACTTCGACCAGGGCTCGGGTGCTGGCGGCGTCGCCGTGGGCTTTGCGGGCGGCGGCCCACCAGACGTCGTGGACGGGGGTGAACTTCCCCGCGGCGCGGGCCTGCTCCAGCGCGGTCGACCCGGGCAGCGCGGCGGGCTTGCGGAGCAGCGCCTCCAGGTAGTGGTCCAGGTCGAGGCGCGTTCTGGACTTGCCGGGGAGCCGCTCGTGTCTGGCGACCTCGGCGCGCCCGTCGTAGATGACGAGGTCTGAGGCGTGGAGCAGGACGCGGACCCTGCGGCCGATCAGCCGGACCGGCACGGAGTATTTGTTGGTGCGGACGGTGACCTAGGAGAACCGGTCGACACGCGGGGTGATCCAGCGTCCGGTCTCGAACGGCTCCTCCGGCAGGGGGCGCAGCAGCGGCCTCTCGATCGCCAGGAACTCCCCGACGGTCCGCGCCCGGCTGCCGATCCGGCGGGCCTCGTCCGCGGCGTCCCACTCGTCGCTCATCGCGTTGAGAGCCTGAACTGACGGCACGTCCGGGACGGGGACAAGATGGTTGCGGCGGAACCAGCCGATCTGCCCTTCCACCCCGCCCTTCTCGTGCGCGCCCTCGATGCCGGGCCGGCAGTAGAAGGCGTCCAGGCCCCAGCGGGAGCGGAACGCGGTCCACCGGTCAGTCTCCACCCTCGACCGGCTGAACCCGATCACCTGCGCGACCGCGGACTTGAGGTTGTCGTAGCGGATCTTCCCGGTCGGCACCCCTCCCAGGACGCGGAACGCGTGCTCGTGGCCCTCGAAGAACGCCTCCTGCCCGCCCGACGGGGAGATCCGGTGCACCGCTTTGCCGGAGAACGACAGCCGCAGGCAGAAGTCACCATAAGACACATCGTGCGGTCAAAACTCACGAACAACGACTTCACCGAAACAAGGCCGCGGTCACACCCGGCGAGCAACTGCGGTCAACTCTCACGAGCAGAACCAGCGTCCTGTGGTCACCCGCTGATGACAGTCATCCGCTGGAGTTGTAATCGAAGATCCCGAGTCCGGCCCAGGTCAGTGCGCCTGCGTGATGGCACAGGCGGGGTGCGGCGCAGTCCGAACCCTCGTCGGAGGTGGTAGATCCGGGCATTGCGGATCACCGCGGCCGCTGGCCGGAACAGCTTCATCACGGTGGCCGGATGCGGTATCCGCCCGTCCGGCGGGACACGAAAAGACCGCCGCCGGCTGGAGGTCGGAAACACCTACCCCGGGGATTCAGCTACGTAGTGGCCGATGCCAGTCATCGGTTACCCGGACGCCGGTAACGATGACCGATGCGTCACTGAGGAGCCCCCTCCTAGTGTTCAGACAGCGGTCGTCGGCCGCAACGCTCGAATTCATCGGGCACCACCATCAAAAGCATGACGAGGAGACAACCATGAGCAAGTACTTTCTGAGCCTCCCCCACGACTCCGCCGAGGAGCCGACGATGGAGGGCATGGATCCCGCGGAGCTGGCGGAGGTGATAGCCGCGATCGATGCGTTCAACACCGCCCTTCATGAGGCGGGCGCGTTCGTGTCCGCTGGAGGCCTGCAGCCGCCGTCGAGCGCCACCACGGTGGACTACTCCGGCGACAGCCCCGTACTCACAACAGGCCCCTTCGTCGAGGCCAAGGAGTACCTCGGCGGCTTCTGGATCATCGAGGCGGAAAACGACGACGTCGCGATCGAATGGACCAAGCAGGCCTCGCGGGCGCTGCGAAGCAGGGTCGAGGTACGTGCCTTCCAGGAGGAACCCGCTGCCTGACGGTCTGGCCGGCAAGGCGCGCTCGGTGCATCATCGGCGTCAATGAACAGCGGCCGATACGCGGCTCACCGACCTCGCCTCGGAGGGCCGCCGCGCCATCACGCTGTCGATGGTGGTGTGGGTCGCCACGGTGGGTGCGGTGCTGGGGCCCCTGATGGCCGGCCCGGCCCAGGCCGTGTCCACGCGGCTCGCCTGCACCCGCTGGCGGGGCCGCTGCTGGTCGACATGACCGGCGCATTCATCGCGGCACTGGCGATCTTCAGCCTGCTTCGACCTGACCCGCTGTTGGTCGCCAGAGCCGTGGGCCGGCCGGCCGAACCGAACGCCACCGCGTAAGACCTCGGCGCCACGTCTCCCCGCTCGGCCCGGGTATCGCGGCACTGATGCTCGCCAACGCCACCATGGTGGCGGTCATGGTCATAGCGCCGCTGGGGATGCACCACCTAGGCGCAGCCCATACCGCCATCGCCGCTGCCCTCTCACCCCACTCTCTCGGAATGTACGCGTTCGCCCCCTGTCCGGCTTTCTGTCCGACAGAGCCGGATTGGCAACGGCATTGGTCACGGGAGAGGCGGTGCTGTTGGTCTCACTCGTGGTGCTGGCCGGCTGGTTCGTGCAGAGCCCGTTCACGCATGGACTCGACCTCTTCCCTGCCGGCCTCGGCTGGTCGGTGTGCACCGTGGCGGCTTCATCGCACATCGCCGCAGGTTCGATGGGCGACACCCGCGTGCAAGGCGCCGCCGACACCGCCATGACCATCATGGCGGCGGCAGCGGGGCCGCTCATGGCGTTCTGGAGCTTCAATGGCCTGCTCGCCCTGGCCGCGGTGATGTCAATCGAGATCCCGCTGGCGGTGCACCGGATCCAACGCCAAAAGCCGCTCGCCGCACCGGCAGCGGCCAACCCGCCAGCGCCCGACCCGCCGCGACCAAGAGGATCGCACCATGACCGAGCGAACGGTCACCATCGACAAGATAGACCTGTGCTACGAGGCGTTCGGCGTCCCGGCCGATGCCACGGTGTTGTCGATCGCTGGCGGAGCGCAGTCGATGATCTGGTGGGAAGAGGGTTCTGTACCCGGCTCGCCGAGGCGGGTCGCCGGGTCGTGCGTTACGACCACCGCGACACCGGCCGGTCGACCAGATCACCGCCCCCACCCTGGTCCTGCACGGCACCACCAACCCGATGTTTCCCCTTGAGCATGGCCAAGCCCTCGCCGCCGAGATCCCCGGCACGCAGTTGGTCCCCTCCCCGGCGCCGGGCATCAACAGCCGCCACGAGAACTCTGGGACCTGGCTATCGCGGCAATCGTCGAGCACACGGAAAAAGGCTGAAGCCCGATTGCAGGCGACGTGACGAGGTCTCACCCTCACCGCAGCAAGAGAGGCAACGAACCATGAGTACATTCGCGCTCATTCACGGCGCCGGCGTCGGAGGGGGCTGGTACTGGCACCTCGTAGAGGCCGAGCTCCGATCCCTCGGACACACCACTGTCGCCCCCACACTGTGGACCGGCGACGATACGGCGACTTTGGACGACTACGCCGACACCGTCGTCAACACGATCGACACACAGGATGAGCTCTTCGTTGTCGCGCATTCGTTCGGCGGGTTCACCGCACCCCTGGTCGCCGAACGTGTCCACACCGCCGGACTCATCTACGTCACCGCCATGATCCCCCGGCCCGGCGAATCGCCGGCCGACTGGTGGAGCAACACCGGGCACTCGGAGGCTGTTCGAAGCCAGGCCGCCAAAGACGGTGGCCTTACCGGCTCCTCCGACCCGTACGTCGGCTACTTCCACGATGTGCCCAAGCAGCTGGCCGACCAGGTGTCGCGCAGGGAACCGCCTCCACCCTCCAACTCCTCCTACTACGCGCCCTGGCCCCTCGACATCCTTCCGACCACGCCGGCGCGATACATCCTCTGCACTGAGGATCGGCTGTTCCCCGCGGCATTCCAGCGCCTGCACGTACGTGAGCGTCTCGGCATCACCCCCAACGAGATCGTAAGCGGCCACTGCCCCGCCCTCAGCCGCCCCGCAGAGCTCGCTTCGATGCTCAACACGTTCACACGAACGCCGGCCTGTGCCAACGCCTGGAGGGCACCGAGGTCACCACCATCGAAGGCTCGTCCAGGACGGTGAACTGCATCCCTTGCAGCAGGCGGCGCGACACCCGCGTTCCGCAGATGTGTAGCGGGAAAAGCACACAGATCTGGGCTCTGAGCTGCGGAAACACGCGCGGGCACGCTGATGCGGCGTGTCACTAGGCGTGAGCGTTGTGCCTGGTCAGGCGTCCGCGGCTGGGATGGCTTCGACGATCTTCTTCGGGTCGGGATGTCGAGTTTGGCCAGGATGTCGCGCTGGGGCTTGGTCAGCTCGGCGCGCCGGCCAAGGTGCCGGTCGGGAGGGGGAGGTCGGGAGGGGGAGGTGGCGACGGTCAGCAGGTCGAACTCGTCGCGGATGCGGTTCCAGGTGGAGCCGGTGGCGGTCTCGATGATGCGGATCAGCAGCAGCGCCAGCCGGCACGAGATGACGTGTGCACGGACGGGTTCCTCCAGCCGGTGATAGACCGGGCGCAGGTCGATGACCTGCTTCATGTCGCGCCGGCCCCGCTCGACCTCGGGCAGTTGCTTGTAGCCGACGGCGATGTCCTCGGCCGCCAGCTTGGGGTCGGAGCAGCGCAGCAGGTACTTGCCGTCCAGGTTCGTCTCGGCCTTGACCTTCGCGGCGTCGATGCGCAGCAGCCCGTTCGGAATGGTGCGCAGATATCGGTTCAGGCCGGGCTTGGTGGAGATGACGCCGCGCAGTTCGGCGCGTTCGGTGGCGCTGAGCGCGTCGGTGCCGGCGATCGCTTCCCCCAGTTGGGCGATCAGACGCCGGCGGATGGCGGCGTCGCGTTCGGCGCCTTCGGGGTTGGAAGCCGAGCATGTGAGCCCAGTGGACGAGCCTCAGGTCGGCCAGCTCCGGGTGAGCCCCCAGACTCATGCAGGCGGCGATCAGCCGGCGGGCGTGCTCGCGAACGGGCAAGGCGTCGAGGTCGTCGAGAGGCTGGATACGCCGGTCCAGCGTGCCGACGCACTCGGCGGCCTTGGTGGCGTATTTGGCGATGTACGCGGCGACAGTCTGCTCGGTGAGATCACCGCCCATCGTGATGCGGCGTACGTCGAGCTGGGTGCCCCAGCGGAAGCTGCGGCTCAGCGGCTTGACCTCCGCCGTGACGACCGCCGCCGCATGCCGAGCAGCCAATGTCAGAGCGTCGGCGGTCGCCCAGGCAGGCGGCGGCGAGGACGGGCCGTCAGGACCGTCGAGGCGGATGACGGCGTGGAAGTGGACGACGCCCCGGCGCTGGTACTCGGCGACCTTGGCGAAGGAGATCGTCGCCTGCTCGCGCAGCGCCTTGACCGTCAGCCCGTTGAGCCGCGCGAAGCGACGGCGCAGCGCCAGCGTGAAGCGCCGCCACAGCTCAGGGCTGATGGCGTTGAACAGCACCGCCCCCTCGTAGTCGTAGCAGTCGGGGCACAGCGGCTCGCCGAGCCGTTGATCGTCGGCGCCGTGCCGGTCGGTGCAGGACATGACCCGCCCGTGCGGGCAGGTCCGGGCGTCGCGGCGAGCGTGGCAGGGCAGAACCTTGCCGTCCTTCTCCCGCCGCGCGTGGACCGCTCCAAACGAGGGAGCCGTGAGAGTCACGAACAGGCACGGGCGAGCGCTGACCGTCTCCGGCACGCCCTTGCCGCCGACCAACCCGGCCCGGACGAGTTGCTACGTGTCGCCCCGGTAGACCTCGGCGCAGGCCGGACCGAGCAGGGACAGCCCTCATGGGGTTGTCGGCGTACCCGTTGGAGTGCAGAACGAGGTACGGACAAACGTGCAGGGGCCGGGGTGGCGTAGCAGCGCAACGGAGATCCCGCCAGGCAGCGCCCATAGATCGGGCTCGGTGTGACCGGTGGTTTCGAAAGCTGCTGGCGGAGTGGCGATCACGCGTGGGCCGGTTACGTCCGCTCTGGTTGCGTTGCTCGCCGAGAATCGTGAGCGCTCGAGAGTACGCGGTCGGTGTCGAGCCGTCCGTGAAGGTGACGATCTCCTGTCGGGCGAGCCGGGCGAGTCCCTCACCCAGGCGCCGGTTCAGGCTGTTGGCGCAGGCGGCTCGCCATAGGTGGTGACCCAGGCCGTCGAAACCGGCCAGTCGCGTTCGGGGCGGTGGGGGTGGACGCCGACGACGGCCAGCGACGGCAGGTCGCCGAGTTCCGACAGCTCCCGCCATTGGTCCTGGGTCGCCTCCAGGTACCGCAATCCCTTCAGCTCGGTCACTGTGGCGATGTCGGCGACGGATGCCGCCGCGATGTCCAGCGCCCACAGGTTCGGCACCGTACGGAGCGGAGCCAGCTCGACGGGCCGCGCGCAGGTGACCGACAGCGAACGCAGCTCCCGGTTTCGGGCCAGCACTGTCAGGTCAACCCACTCCACATCGAGCTCCAAATACTCCACCGGAAGGCCACCGAGTGGGGTCAGGTCGGGCGAACCCTTGCTCGACAGCGCCAGCGAACACACCTCGGGCACCACGGCGAGGAACGCGCAATCCTCTACGTCGACCACCCGGACCTCCTGCACACGTGGACCGGCCTGCATGGCCCGCGCGAGGGAGGGCCGGCCGTCGCTGTACCTGGAGTGCTCGCTCGGCAGATCCGGCAGGTCCGCCTCGATCCACAGGCTTCTGTCGTGATGGCGGTAGTCACCGCGTTCCAGCGCCTCCACCAGACGGCGCAGGAACGTGGTCACCGAGTCAGCGACGTACGCCGGCCCTTGCGAGTAGTCAACTCCGACCGCGATGACCTGCCCGGGACGCCCGTTCGGCCCGGGATCCATGTCCACGGCGAGCCAGTTGCCGCCGCTGTCGAACGCGAACCGGATCCAGCCCGGACGCAGCGGCGACCTCCGGATGGCATTCGGGGGCTGGGCATCGAACACCGTCCGGCGCCAGGGTTCGTGCCGCCACTCCTGCGCGATCTCGAGCCACTCGTCATCCAGGTCATCGATCTCAGCAACAGGGAGCCACTCCTGCCGGTCGAACAGCGGGTTGACACGGTCACCGTCACCGTCGGCGATGCCATACAGCGCGCGGAGATCCGCAGGCAGCATGACGCCGATTCTCTCCTCCAACTCGGCGAGATCCTCCTCGCTCGCGGGCTCGGGGAGATCCTCCTCGTACCCGATGATCTGCGCCATCCGCCGCCGGTAGTGGTGGAAGAGCCGCACCGCCTCGTCCGGATCACCCGCGGGAACCGCAGACTCAGGCCCTTGCTGCTCGTCACCCCGATCGGGGGGAACGAACTCATCATCGATCACGTAAAGGAACGGCGGCTTCTGCCGGGAGGATGTCGCCATGCCATCGCAACCTAGCACCCGCCCCCGGGCTCGAGACACCATGTCATCACCGAGGGCGGAGGCATCCCCCTCGCCGTCTCCCTGACCGGCGGCCACCGCAACGACGTCACGCAGCTCATGCCTTGATCAAGGCCATCCCGCCGGTACGCGGACGCGTCGGCCGACCGCGTCGGCGGCCCGGCTGCCTGTACGCCGACCGAGGTTATGACCACAACAAGTATCGCCGCCTGGTCTGGCGCACCGGCATCAAGCTTATCATCGCCCGGCGCGGGACTCCGCACGGCTCTGGCCTGGGCGTTCACCGGTGGGTGGTCGAGAGGACGATCGCGCTCCTGCACTGGTTCCGTCGCCTGCGCATCCGCTGGGAGATCCGCGACGACATCCACGAAGCCTTCATGATGCTCGCAGCCTCGATCATCTGCTGGCGACGCCTCGTCCGCTGATCTTTCCGTTTGGACCTCAAGCCAGGCCTGGGAGTCGTCAGGGACCAGCCGGCGCCTCTGACCAGGCTGTCGTGGACTCCCTCGCTCGTCAGGCCGACGGCGATGTCGGCGGCACGAGGGTGGAGGCGGACGTGGACCCGCCGCTCGGGGAAACGTCCCTGCTCCTCACCGGCCTCGTCGACCTGACCGCAAACCCTCTTCATCGCCTCTTCGGCCTTACCACGCTCGGGATCGACACCGGCGGACAAGGCGGCCCCAGCGGCCAGGCTGGACTGCATCACCAAGGCGGACGCCGCCGGGCGCGTGCCAGATCGTCGACAGCGCGCGGCGGGTCACGCGGAGAGCTGGGCAGATCGCGACGGCATCGTTGGCGAGCTGGACCGACTGGTTGCGGTACGCCCCGCTCACCGTCTGGGGAGTCGGCGGCGTGCCGATCGCGGCCGGCGCCGTCTACCGCACGCTGAACCAGATGAAGATCGACCCGCTCGAACTCGGCGTTGTCAAGGACCTCACCCGTCGCCTGCTGCAGCCGTTCAGCGGCGTGGGTGGCGCTGACCACGGCGGTGCGCAGCTCGTCGAGCTCGCGCTCCGGCCAGCGTGATCTGGTGCTCGGCCGCGATCGGCACTCCAGGCGGTGAAGGCGGCCGCTGCCGGGCGTAGGCGCGGCAGGTGTCGGCAGCACACCGTCGGTGATCCGCTCCTGGGTTCGCGCTGAGCGAGTGGTCGGCGGCGGTGTGCCCGCTACTGTCCGCCTTATTTTCTGGCAGCGCGAGAATCAGTGGCCGCTCCCCTGCAGCCGGGCCGACAGCGTCTCCCTGGTTGCGCACGCCGTCTCCCGCTGTCCTGTCTCGTTGAATCGAGGCATGAAACCCCCTTCACCTGCGGTGCCTCAGAATCGATGAGACGAATCGATGAAGCACGTCTCGTTGATCATCGGATAGTTCCGTGACTCTCGGCCCGGCTAGATCGGGAAGCGGCCGCGGCGCCAGTGCCAGTGGCGGCCGGCCTTCAGGTGGTCGACGATCGCGCGCTGGAGCACGGTGCGGCGCGGCAGCTGGTCGAGCGGCGTGGTCAGGGTGCGGAACACGAACCGCAGCACCTCGACGTCGGCGTCCAGCCCTTCCGGCTCCTCGTAGGGCTCCAGCTCGAACCTCCGCTGGAACCGGACGATGTTGGAGTCCGCGGGCAGGTACTCCAGCAGCTGCGGGTCGAGCAGCCACGAGCCGCAGGAGAACGCCGTGTAGCGCTCGTTGGGAAAGTGGCGCGGGAAGAACGCGCGGGCCGCGTCGAGCGACGCCGCCACCGCCTCCGGGGTCATCGGCCCCGACTCGGGGATGTGCAGCTCGATGGCGGTGCCGCCGCGCCGGTGCTGCAGTCGGCCCAGCTCGTAGAGGCCGCCGCGCGCGTGCAGCGTCAGCCAGCTCTGCATGACCGGCCAGCCCTCGCGGTGCATCCGCCGGTCGATCGCGAGGTTGCGGCCCAGGTCTGCGAGGGTCACCCACGACACGGCATCGGCGATGCCGTGGTCGCGGTTGTAGCCCATGACGACGTCGACCAGGGCCAGGTACGCGTACACGTAGAGACGCCGCCAGGCGGGGCCCCGTTCGCGCGGCAGCTCCGGACCGGGCGACAGCCAGCCGTGCCCCCCGAGATCGGCGCGGACCAGGGCGATCGAGCGGTCGAGCAGCCAGCGTAGCTCCGGAGTCCACAGTGGAGAGCCGGGGTCGGGCCAGCCCGCCATGATCTCGGCGGCGTCGTCCGGCCGCACCGCGAGCCGGTCGAGGATCGCGGGCGCGTCGGCCTTGGCGGGCAGCGGAGCGGATGGCCGGTCGCCGGCGAGCCGGTGCACGCGGTCGACCTCCTCGACGGGTACCCCGAGGCGGGCGGCGGCGGCGTCGAGATCCACGCGGACGATCGTACTCACCTCGTGTCCTCTCGCCCTGGTCGCCACCATGCCCTGGACGCGTTCTCCAAGCTCGCCGCCTCACACTGCATCGGCCGCAACGCCCACATCGACGGCCTGCCGACATGAAGGGACTGCGCCTCCTACCGGGCGATGGACCGGCTGCACCAGGTCCAAGACTCCGTCGAATGCCGTCGCGGTGGCAGCCCTTGGCGTGGGGAGTGGGCGGGCTCTGGCCACGGAGCTTGCGGCTCACGGGTGCTCACGATCGGGTGGAGTACGAACTGAGTGACGACTTCGTTGCTGGACTCCACGGCTTCAGCAGATTCTGACGCCGTCGTACGTGGCGCCCGGAGTGGAGGTGTCGGTGTACTGCTCTCGCACGCTGAGCGTTTGACATGGACTGTCCGCCCCGTTGTTCCATACGACCTTCACCTTGTAGGTGAAGGCGCAGTTGTTCTGCACCGTGGCCCAGGGGGTGATCGCCGCATTCTTCCCGGCTATTTTGTCGACACAACTGATCATGGCCGCCACGTTCACAGATCGCGCATGTGCGGGGCCTGTCCCGGCCATCAGCAGAAGTGCGGCGGCCGATGCCACGGCGAATGCCTTGAAACCATTGCTCACCATTGTCGAACCTCTCGGAGGGGAAGATCTCCTGCGTCAGGTGAAAAGGTAGCAGCGCCACAGCGGTTCAAGACCGTGAGAGCGTTCTCAGAGGGCGGTCTGTGGGCCGACGCCCCCTCATGTCATAGTGTGATCGAGCGAATCTGTAGCGTTATGACCGGATGGTTGGGCGTGGACGTGTTGAGATGGCCGGGTGAGTGAACGCAAGCCTTACGCGACGGACTTACCCGATGAGCGGTGGGCCCTGATCGACCCGGTGATCACGGCGTGGAAGGCCGCCCACCCTTCGGTCAGCGGCCACCAGCGGCCTGGTCATCGCGGTGGTGGTCGCGGCAGCCTCGATCCACCGGAAGGTCGTCCAGAGCGCCGAGCGGCGCCTGGCCGGGCTTGTGGAGCAGGCGCCGGGGGCGCTGGTGGTAGAGAGTGAGCAGGGGCAGGTCGGCTGAGCGGCCGCCGGCTCCGCCAAGTGGCGCTGCTGCTCGACATTCCGCATTCGGACGAGATCGCCGCCCTCAACGACGCCGCGCCTTGACTAATGGAGGCCGGCAGGCGATGCACAATCTTCTGTAGGGCTCCGTCATGCTTGTTTGACGAGATCCTTTTGCGCGCTCATAGTGGTTGTGCACCATCAACCGATAGCGCAACGACGCGCCAGGACGCTCACCTCGGGAGTTGATCAGGGCGTGGCGGTGAATCTCGGATCGGTCCAGCGCGACGACCATTCCGAGTGGCCGAAAGCCCTGGATCCGGCCGCCCTGGCGGCCCAGGGCTGGGCGCCCACCCCGTTTCGCGAATTCGTGGTGAAGGTCAACAGCCGCTGCGACCTCTCCTGCGCGTACTGCTACGTCTATGAAATGGCGGACCGGAGCTGGCGGGAACAGCCGATACGCATGTCCGCCGCCACCGCCACGCGTACGGGTGAGCGGATCGCCGAGCACGTCCGCGGCCACGGCCTGCAGTCCGTCGAGCTGATATTGCACGGTGGCGAGCCACTGCTGGCCGGGCCCGCACTACTCTCCCACATCGTCACCGCCACCCGATCAGCGGTCAGGGGTCGCGCGCGAGTGGGGGCGCGGATACAGACGAACGGAATCCGTCTCGACGCCGGATACCTGCGCATGTTCGACCACCTCGATATCGCCGTGGCGATAAGTCTCGACGGAGACAAGAAAGCGCACGACCGGCATCGGAAATACGCCAACGGCAGGGGCAGCTACGACGCCGTGACGAAGTCGCTCGGGCTGCTGCGCGATTCGTATCCGCACTTGTTCAGCGGCCTGCTCTGCACAATCGACGTCCGTGACGATCCGGTGGCGATCTATGAGGCGTTACTCGAGCACCAGCCGCCCAGAATCGACTTCCTGCTGCCGCTGGGCAACTGGTCATATCCTCCGCCCGGGCGGATACCAGGAGCCGCGGAAACGCCGTACGCCGACTGGCTGGTCGCGGTCTTCGACCGCTGGTACGGCGCGCCGCGCAAGGAGACCGACGTCCGGCTTTTCAGCGAGATCATCCATCTCCTGCTGGGCGGCCGGTCGAACAGCGAGTCGCTGGGGCTGTCCCCGGTGACGGTTCTCGTCATAGACGCGGACGGGACGATCGAGTTGTCGGACACGATCCGATCCTCCGCGCCCGGCTCGCCCTCAACAGGGCTCCACGTGGCCAGGAACGCCTTCGACGAGGCGCTGCTCCTGTCCGAGGCCGTTGCCCGCCAGCTCGGCGAATCCGCGCTGGCTCCCGGCTGCCGGTCGTGCAAGGTGAGGGCGGTGTGCGGTGGCGGGCAGTTCGCGCATCGCTACCGCGCGGAGACCGGTTTCGCGAACCCCTCCGTCTACTGTCCCGACCTGCTCGCACTCATCCGGCACATCAGGCAGGTCGTGGCGGCCGATCTGGGTACGCGGCTCGGAAGGCTTGGATGAAACTGCGCAGACACAACGTCTCCGACGACGTGTTCGCCGCCCTGGCGGCAGGGAGAGGTGGTGCCGCGGCGGTACGCCGGCTGGCCGCCGTCGAGCGCAGCAAGCATCTGCTACTTCTGCGCGGCCTGGTGGAGAGAGCCGCAACGACCGGGCATCCGGCAGCGGGCCGTACCGCGGACGCTTACGACCGGCTCGCCGCGCTGCAGGACGACGCCCCGGACGCTGTCGAGGCCGTCGTGTGTTATCCGGCTGTGGGGGCTTGGCTGCGGTCCACGCTGCTCGCTCTCCGTAGCGACCCGGAGCAGGCCCGGCCGGATCAGCTGGCCGCCGTCACCGCCGCCGCCGCGATCAGAGCGCGGGCGCAGCTGTCCATCGAGGTACGGACTTCGAGCGGTGCGCTGTTCCTGCCGTCCCTGGGAGAGGTTCGTGTCCCGGACGGCACGGCGACGGTGCGGTCCACGGCGGGAGGGGCGGACGTCGTCAGCGGTAGCGCCCGCGTCGTGATCCCCGACGACCGCTCCCAGGACGTCCCGGGCTGGCGGGGTCTGCGCCGGCTCACGGCGTACGCGGACGGTAAGGCTCTCGACCTCGTCCTCGACGATGTCGATCCCTACCGGATGCCCGCTGACGTGGCCGGCAGGCTGCCCGAAGCCGAGCTCCGGAGCTGGCGCTCGGCGTTGCAGGAGGCGTGGGGCATCCTCACCGCCCACCATCCGTCGACGGCGGCGGAGATCCAGGTGGCGCATCGGGTGCTCACCCCTCTGCGCCGCCCGCCACGGGGGCAGGTGAGCGGCACGGCCTCGGAGACCTTCGGCACCGTGGGCATGTCCCCGCCCTCCGACGGGCTCACACTCGCCGCGACGCTGGCGCATGAGGTCCAGCACGCGAAGCTGGGCGCGCTGTCGGACATCGTCCGGCTGCTCGACGCCGACGACGGCCGCAGGTTCTACGCGCCCTGGCGGGAGGATCCCAGGCCTGCCGCCGGCCTGCTGCACGGCGCGTACGCCTATCTGGGTGTCACCGCCTTCTGGCGGCACCAGCGCCACCACGAGCGGGGAGAGAGGGGCGTCCTCGCGCACAGCGAGTTCGCCCGCTGGCGGGCGGGCGCCGGTGGCGCGGTGGACGTCCTCATGGCCTCAGGACTGCTGACGTCCGCCGGCAAGCAGTTCGTCGCCCGGATGCGCCGCGTCCTGGCGGCCTGGCAGGGCGAGCCGGTGCCGGCGAGCGCGCAGGCGCGGGCTCGCGCGGAAGCCGAAGGTCATCTGGCCCGTTGGCGGCGCGCCCACGGTCACCCCGCGTTCGGAACGTCACGGCCGTGAGCGTCCTTAGATAGGTGGCGGGTCGAAGTCGAAGTCGAGCTGCCGCCCCTCGCCGGCGACCACGGTGTCGGGATGCTGGGGGCCGCGCACTTCCGCGAACTGCTTGACGGTCCGCGACGCCAGTTCCTCGGCCTTCTCCTCGGCGCCCGTGCGGCGCAGCACCACCGACAGGTTGGCGGAGCAGCCCAGGGTCAGCGGGTGGGTTGCTCCGAGCAACGTGCTGGAGCGGTTCATCGTGTCTTCGCTGAGGCTCTGCGCGGCGTCCAGCTCGCCGAGCGCGGTCAGGTCGCTGGCCAGATTGATCGCAGTGACCAGCGCGTAGTGGTGGTCGCGGGAGAGCCTGCTGTCCAGGGCGGCCAGACACTGCTCGTTGAGCTTGCGCGCGCTCTCGGCGTCTCCTCGCACTCGGTGCAGCAGCGCCAGGTTGCCCGCGCATCCGCGGTTGTAGGGGTGCTCCTCGCCGTACACCTGCGGGTAGCGGTTCATCGTGTCAAGGGCCCGGTCGAAGGCCTCGTTGATCTGCCCGGTGGTGCGCAGGGTGTTGGCGTGGTTCATGGCGGCGGCCAGTGTGTCGGGATGGTCGGGGCCGAGCAGGCGTGCGTACCGCTCGTAGACGTCCCGGGCCAGCTCGATCGCCTCGTCGTAGCGGCCGGCGCGGCGTAGCGCGATCGAGAGGTCCTTGCCGGTGCGGAGCGTGACCCAGTGTTCGACGTCGAGCTCCTGGACGCCGAACGCGTAGGCGTCCTCGCCCAGGTCGCAGGCATCCTCGTAGTCGCCGCACAGCCGGACCACCCGCGCGAGGTTGCCCCAGAACAGCAGGTGAGAGACCTTGCTGACGTCGGACTTCCGGCTGGCGACCGTGAACACGTTCTCATGGACGGCCCGAGCCCGCTGGTAGTGGCTTACCAGCGCGTAGTCGAGCGCCAGGTTGTTCTTGGCGAGCAGCAGCTCGATGTGATCGGAGGCGTACGTGGCCTCGTGCCCCCGCAGGACCTGCTCGTCGTGGTCTCTGGCTTCGAAGAAGTCGCCCATGGCGCGCAGGTCTCCGCCGAATCCCTGCGAGAGGAACAGTGACTTCTCGTGCTGGGGTCCGAAGACCCGGCGCGCGCGGTCCAGGGCCGCCCTGTCGGTCTCGAAGGCCTTGGGATAGTCGCCGAGGACACGCAACACCTTGCCGAGCTGTGCCTGGGCGTCGATCACGTGGGAATCGTCGGGGCCGGAGTCTTTGGTCCACTGCTGGAGGAAGCTCTCCACGAAAGCGCGGCTCGTCTGGTGCTGGCCCGACGCGTAGAGGTAGCGGACCATGTTGAGAGCGAACTCGCGCACCCTCGGGTCGCGGGTGCCGGCGATGCCGGACGGCACGATGTGCTGGACGAGCTCGGCGTAGCGCAGCCAGTTGGCCTCGTCGTCGGGGTCGCCGAGTGCCGGGCTTGCCAGCAGGACATGAACGATTTTGCGGTAGCGATCCTGTTCGTCCTCGCTCAGGTCGGCGCGGAGCAGTGCCTGGATGAGGCGGTGCACCTGAAGGGTGCGTGTCTCCGGGTCGAGCTTGGCCAGCGCGTAGCGCCCGATCAACCGGATGGCCTTGCTGCGCAGCAGGGGGTTGTCGAGGAGTTGCTGCAGACCCGGTGCCAGATGCTCGTCGACGCCCCAGCGGAACACGTCGACGGGGATCGGCTCGGGACCGAAGAAGGCGCAGCACCTCATCAGCTCGACCGCTTCGGTGAGCTGCTGCTCCAGTTGGCTCACCGAGAGCCGCCAGGCCGCGGTCATCGACCGTGGATAGTCGAGCGGCTTGGGCATCTGCAGAGTGTCGGACATGTGCTTGGCGAGCTGCTGGAGGTATTCGTCCACCGACATGCCCGCCTCGGCCTGCAGCGCGCCCGCCTGCTCCAGGGCCAGCGGCAGGTGCCCCAGCTCATCGGCGAGCCGCCGCGCGTCGACATCGCGAAGTGCGCTGGAGACGCGTTTGTGCAGGAACTGCACGCTCTCGCCCTGGGTGAACACGTCGACGGGGACGGTCTCGACGACGCTGCGCCACTCCTGGTTGCGCGAGGTGATGAGAACATGCCCGGGACCACGCGGGATGAGCTGGTTGATGTCTTCCGGCCGGTCGGCGTTGTCGAAGATGAGCAGCCAGCGATCGTACGGGTCGCCACGACGCAGCGCGTGCAGGACGGCGGTGGCGGTGTCCTCGATGCCGACCGCCTTGGCGGGTGGCAGGTTGAGCCGGGGAGCGAGCGCCGCCAGCGCCGCGGGCACCAGCAGCGCCTGGTCAGCCGATATCCACCACACCACGTCGTATTCGGCTTGATAACGCCAGGCGTACTCGACCGCGACCTGAGTTTTACCGACCCCGCCCATGCCGTGCAGGGCGTGCGGGACGACCGCCGTCACGTCGGCCGCTATTCCGGCGCGAAGTTGCTCGAGCAGGCCGTCTCGGCCGGTGAAATTTTTATTGCGCGGCGGAATCTTCTCGCCCCATACCTCTGGCAATCCGCGCGCCACCGCCCGAGAACCCGTCACAGACCGATGGTAGCAACACCGTAGCATGCCTCATAGCCGACCCGCTGACGCACAGGTGGGCGTACAAGTCGCCATAAAGGCACAAAACTCGCCTTCAAGCCTTATTGCGGATCATTTTGGACATTCAAGCGTAAGGGCGATCTTCGGTTGACAGTTCCGCCTGGTCAGCTGATTTGCGGGGGCGCACCCCTCTAGGCAAGGGCAGCGATATGGGCGATGCTGTGGCAGGCATGCCTTACAAGCGGCGTCCGCATGGCGCATGACCATACGGTCAGCCGCCCCGACGTCTGGAGTGTCCATTGGCGAGACAGGAGGAATGTTCGTCCGAGGGTGTCGACGAGCGTGACGGAGGCCTGCTCGACCTCTCCGCGGCCTCGCTCCGCGACATCGCGGCGCTCTCAGCGGAAGACCCGTCGGTGTTCGGCGAGGCGGTGAAGAGGGCGCTCGGCCAGAGCGGACCGCTGCTCGGATTCGGTCAGAGCATATGACACCCCTTACACCTGACCCGAAAGGCAACGGTCACCCTGCCCGCCACGGCATACGGCTCCGTGAGAGGGGCAGGCCTCTACAACCGCGTGTCACGGTGGGTCGCGGTACGAGTGCACTGCCCGCGGACATAAACTCACGCCATACGTCGGACCGGGCTCCACCGGGGCGACCGCATTCGCGCTGAGAGGAGTCGGCACCATTTTCCGGCAGTCGTCATCTCCTTCAGGGCATTCGTGCAATCGGCCGACGCGCCTCCCTCTCGCTATCGCCTGTCGGCAGTCCACCGCGAAGCTGTCTTCGCAGTGCGGTGGCCGGCGAGCGGGTCTGGCCGCTACCTCGCATCCGAAGCCGATCCTGCTTACAGGACGCCCTTTTCGGACGGGATCGCTGCGATGACTGTCAGCGTGATGGCCCAATATGTCGATCGGCAGCCATATGTTGGCGTTCGCCCCTTTTACGCGGATGAATCCGGACAATACTTCGGGCGCTCCGCAGCGGCGGACGACATCGCCGATCGTTGGCCGCAGCATCCGTTGACGGTGCTCAGCGGGCCGCCCGGCTGCGGCAAGACCTCGCTGCTCCACGCGAAGCTCGTCACGCACCCCGCCCTCCGCGCCGCCGACATCCTCCCGATAGGGCGACCCTCCGGACCGCCTCCCCGGGCGCTCGCCGCGCTGCCGGAGCACAACCCGCACACGCTCGCCGTGCTCTGTTCATGGTCGCCGGCAACGCCCCCAGGCCGCCTGGCCGGCCTGTCGCTCTACGAGTTCCTGCGCCGCGACGGCCGGGCCGACGGCCGCTCCGGTCCCCTGCTGGCCGTGATCGACCAGGTCGAGAAGGTCTTCGAACGACACTCGCGTCTCGATCGGCACCGCGCCGGTTTCCTGACCCAGCTCCGCGAGATCACCAGCGAACTACCGCACCTGCGGCTCCTCCTGTCCATACGGGACGAGCACGTGCCCGACCTCGAGATCGCCCTGGGATCCGCGCAGCCGTACCACCTGGGCGCGCTCACGCTCGACGAGGCAGTGCAGGCCATCGAAGGGCCCGTGGCGGGCAGCGGGAGGTGGTACGCCGACGGCGTGGCCGAGCGCATCGCCTCCGCCGTCGCCACCGGGCACGGCACGGTCGACCCGGTGCTCCTGCAGGCGATCTGCTCACGGTTGTGGACTTCGCTCCCCGCAGACACCACCGCCATCACCCTGCAGGACGTGCACGCGTACCCCGGTATCGGGCCGGCGCTGCGCGAGTTCTGCGGCCAGGCCGTCGCGGACGTGACCATGGAGCACGACGTCTCCACCCTCCGCGTGGCGTCGTGGCTGCAAAACGCGTTCGCTTCCCCCGCGGCCCGCGGCGACACCGCGAGGAGCGCCACCCGCGCGGGCCTCCCGCCGGCCATACTCCTCGCCCTGCAGGACCGTCACATCCTGCGCGCCGACCACGGCTCCTACACGTTGCACCATGAGTGCCTGGCCGAGCCGCTCACCCGACTGGACGTCGCCGACCTGCGGGGGAGCGGCACCAGCCCTCACCGGCATCTGGCCGCGGCCGAGTCCGCGCTGTTCAGGGGAGACCTCGCCGCCGCCGAGCTGAGCGCGAACGCGGCCCTCACCGGGCTGGAGGACCTGACGCTCCTGGCCGCGGTCGAGGCGAGGCTGGGCGACATCGCACACCTCCGTGGCGATCCGCGACAAGCCGTGACCCACTACCGGGCAGCCGCCGCCTCCTACGAGGCGATGCGGGACAACCCTGCCGTGGCCAACCTGCTGGCCGCCATCGCCCACTCGCTGCTGGCTCAGGGAATGGGCGCCGAAGCGGTCGACGCCATGCGCTCCGCGGTCGACCGGCTGCCGGCCGACCTGGCGCTGCAGACCGAGCTGGGCCGGACATTGTGGCAGGCGGGCCAGGGCCAGGCCGGGGTGACCGTACTCACCGACGTGCTGAACACCGATTCCGGCACGCCCGAGGCGCTGCGGACCCGGGGAGAGATGCTGGCCGACCTGGGCCAGGGCGCCAAGGCCCTGCACGATCTCGACCAGGTGCGGCGGCATCTGCGTCCCGAGGGTCGCGCCGCCCGCGCGCTCGCCCTCGTCAGCACCGGCAACCACCGGGACGCCGAGGAAGAGATGGATGCGGCGCTCGAAGCCGGCTCCCAGAACGGGCCGGCGCTCCTGTACGTCGCCCGCGTCAGGGCACTCGGCAGCGACCGCACCGGAGCAGCCGACCTCGCCCGTCTCTCCTTGGCCGCTACGGCTCCCCCGCTGGCCCCACACCAGCGTGCGGCGGCGACTCAGCTCCTGCGGACCGGCAGTCCGTCGCCCTCCTGAGGACGGCCGGCGTCAACCGCCACGTCGCAGAAGTCGTCGATGCACTGCTCGATCGGGCCGAACAACGGAGGCTCCAGGATCTGCCCGCCCAGGAACTGGCCGCCCTCGTCGTAGTGCATCCGGGTGTGCTGGGTCACCTGGCTCGCCAGTGCGTACGCCGCCGTCGCCAGATCCCTCGCGACCCGGGCAACGCCGCCCGGGGACAGGACAGCCACCCGCGAGGCCAGCTCACCCACCGTCGCGGCCTGCGCCTCGATTGCGGCGAGCCGGACGTTCATGTCCTCCCAGGAGTGGTGGGCCGCGACCTCAACCTGCAACCTCAGCTTGAGCGCCCCACCCAGCAAGTCCCCGTACGCCTGCTCGCGCGCTTGCGCCTGCTGCTCCTCACGCCGCCGCTGCGCCTCCCGTTCCTCCTTTCTGGCGGCGGCCCGGTTGGTCAGTGCGACGCCGCCCAGAGCGCTGAGAGCGCCCACGATCGCGCCGGCCGCGGAAATGATGGTCGTCACAAGCGAGGCATCCGCCATGGCGAAAGTGTGACATCGCGTGACGGCGGATGGCAGAGCTCGCAGATCAGTCTCGTGTGGATCGGGCGCGGCCGGTCCCACCGCCGAGTGAGGACGCCTTCACCAAGCCGTTGCCGGTCAGGTCACTCCGTGACGGGCAGGCACTCGGCGAGCAGGCCGACGACGTCGCGCCAGGCTCGCTGCGCGTGCTGCGGGTGGTAGCCGACGCCGGGGAGCACGGGCTGGTCGACCGTCGGGTGGTGGAAGGCGTGCAAGGCGCCGCCGTAGACCACGAGGCGCCAGTCGACGCCCGCGGCCTGCATCTCGGCGGTGAACGCGTCGCGCTGCGCGGGCGGCATGATCGGGTCTTCCGAGCCGACCCCGGCCCACACCGGGCAGCGAATGCGCGCCGCCTCGCCCGGCCGGCCCGTGATCAGTCCGTTGACCGTCCCGATCGCGTGCAGGTCGACGCCGTCGCGCCCCAGCTCCAGCGCGATCGCGCCCCCGGTGCCGTAGCCGACGGCGGCGATCCGGTCGGGGTGGGTCCGCGGTTCGGCGCGCAACACCTCGAGTGCCGCGTGGCCGATGCCGCGCATCCGGTCGGGATCGCCGAGCAGCGGCATGCAACGGGCCAGCATCTCCTGGGGGTCGGCGAAATAGCGCCCGCCGTGGATGTCGAAGGCCAGCGCCACGTATCCCAGCTCGGCGAGCGCATCGGCTCGGCGGCGCTCGACATCGCTGAGCCCCGGGCCCTCTGGTCCGAGCAGCACCGCAGGGCGAGGCCCGGCACCGGAGGGCAGCGCGAGATGCCCGATCATCGTCAGGCCGTCGGCGGAGTATTCGACCGTGCGTGTCGTCACCGTGGTCATGTAGCCGGACTGTAGTGCTCGTCGAGGGTCGGACGGGCCGGGGTTCACCACCGGCGGACTTCGCCGCCAGCGGAACAGTACACGCCCGAGGAGGACGATGATCGACCTAAGGGCAGATGTTTCGGTACGGCGCTCCGCCCAGGTACCGCTCCCATTCGGCGGGCGACAGCGAACGCCCGACCCGCGCGCAGACCTCCCGCGCCACCCGTTCTCCGTCGACGGCCACCGAGCGGACGGCCCCTTCCACCCCGACGTGCACGGCGGCCCCGTCGGCGCTGAAGACGAGCGACCACGGCTGGCCCTCCCGCACCAGGTAGGACCCGCCGAGCCGGCGCCTGGCCTCGACGTCCCAGAGCTGGAGCAGGCCCTCTGACGAGACGGTGGCGAGCGTCTTGCCGTCAGGTGAGAAGGACAGGAAATCGACTTCGCCGGCGGCTCGGGGAAGGGCGGGGCGCAGTGCCGCGGGCCCGTCGACGTTCCACAGCCCGACCCGCCCGGTGGTGCTCTCGTAAGCGGCGAGGAGGCCTCCCCTGCTGATCGCGAGCGCATCCGTGGGCAGGAGTCCGGCGCCCACCGGCTTGCCGGTGCCGACGTCGATGAACCTGCCGCTGTCCGGCGACACGTACGCCGTACCGCCCGGCAGGAACGGCCCGCCCCGGGATGCCGTGTCGAACGAGTTCAGCACGTGCCCGTCGGCGGCGTCGAGCACCACTTCCTTGAACACCCGGCTCTGCCGGTACGCGACGGTGATCGCGAGCCGCCGCCCGTCCGGGCTGAACCGGGTGTTGATGGGCATACCGCCCTTCCCGGGCATCGGCACCGACCAGAGCCTGGCCCGGGTACGCAGGTCCCAGAGCGTGACCTTGCCGCTGACCTCCTTGACGGCCAGCTTCGTTCCGGAGAAGTCGGCGATCAGCGGCCCGCCCTCCGTTGCGACGGGGAGTCGGGCGGTTTCCTTGCCCGTGCCCATGTCCAAGATCCGAAGCTGCCGGCCGGCGACGATCGCGGCCCGCCTGCCGTCCCCGCTGAGGAAGGCCACCCCTGGCACAGCCGTCGCGTGAGTGCGAGGCCGCAGGTCCAGGCTGACGACGGCGTCGTCCATGACGTATCGGAGCGTGTTGCCGTCGGGGTCGAACGCGACGTCGGTCAGATCGCCCTCGGCGCGGTGATCGAGCACGGTGTTCCGGGTGCGCAGATCCCAGACCTGCACATCTCTTCCACGGAAGGCGGCGAGGTGCCGACCGTCCTGGCTGAAGCGTAACTGGCCGTCGGACCCGCAGACGCGGCAGGCGATCGTGCCGCCGAGGGCGCGGCCCGAGGAGGCGTCGACAAGGGCGACATCCGCCCCGGCGCAGGCGAGCGTCCTGCCGTCGTGGCTGAACGCCACCGCCTTGGGCCGCTCCGCGCAGGCGGGGAACGGCCGTTCCGTCCGCCACCCCGGCAGCGCGATCCGGTCGAGGCGGTCGCCCGGCAGCAGCAGGCGCTTCCCCGTGCGGTCCACGAGCGGGTGTCTCACCGCCTTCCCGCCGCGCTGCCGGAAGACGGGCTTGCCGAACTGCTCGCCGGTGGAGACGTCGAGCAGGTAGTGGACGTCATGCAGGCTGTACAGCAGCGTGAGCGTGGTCTCGTGCTCGCCGAACACGGCGCTGTAGCTGAACCAGTTTCGCGCGGGGAGCGGTCGTTCGAGCAGCTTCCTGCCGGTCTTCACGTCCCAGACGCCGAGCTTTTCTGTCGTGGTCTGGGCCAGCAGTCGCCCGCTGCGGCTCAGCGCCGGTGGATACGCGATCGTTCCGCTCAGCGTCATCCGGGGCCAGCTCGCTGTACGCCTGCCGGTGCGCACGTCGTACACGTTGACCCCGCCTTCGCTGGCGCTGACCAGCGTGCGGCCGTCGCGGCTGAGCAGCCGCCGCGCCACGCCCTTGACCGGCGGGTCGTGGAAGACGGCCGTCTGTTGCTGCTGGAGTGAGGCCGTCAGGCTGGAGCGGGCCTCCGGCTGCGCCGGCGACATCCGCCATGCCGCCACGCTCAGCAACATCGCCAGGGAAGGGTCGATGGTACGCTGCCGATCCGCCTCGGCGGCCGCCTGTTTGGCGGCCAGGATGTCGCGTTGCCGTGCCGTCTCCTGGCGCTGCCAGACAGCCAGCCCGCCGGCCACGAGCGACACCACCAACAGCCCGGCCAGCGCGACCGTGGTCAGCGTCCGGCGCCTGACCCGCCGTCTGGTGAGGTGAGTGCCGGCGCGCAGGAAGTCCTGTTCGAACGGGGTCAGCGTGACGCGCCGACGGCCGGTCGCGGCCCAGCTCAGTGCCTGCTCCAGGCGGCTGCCCTGGAGCAGGTCGGCGTCGCGTCTGCCGTTCGCGGCCCAGTGGCGGGCGGCGGCGTTGACGCTGTTCAGCATGGCCAGCCCGTCGCGGTCGGCGTCCACCCACATGCGCAGTCTCGGCCAGGCACGCAGCAGTCCTGGCCGCGACAGGGCCACCGTGTCGTCGCCGCTGACGATCACGTACGAGAACGCGTCCAGCACCCGCCTGACCGCGGCCGACTCCCGCTCGGGACGCCCCTCGAACAGCTCGTCGTACCCGGCCGACCGTCCGGCCTCGTGCCCGTCCTCCCCGACGGCCACCAGCCTCAGGAACACCTCGGCCGCCACCTCCCGCTCCTCGGGGTTCAGCGACTCGTAGGCGTCCTCGGCGATCGTTCCCAGAGCGGGATCGCCCTGCGCCGCCGGCCCGTGCACGCCCCGCGCGGTCCTGCTGCCCGCCGCCAGCAGTCTCTCGGTATCGGCGTCGCTCCCGCTGACGAGGGCCAGCAGCAGGTCACGGGCATCGGGACGGGCCGCCGGATCCTTGGTCAGGGCCGCCTCGACCAGCGAGGCCAGGCGTGACGACAAGGCGCTGAGATCGGCCCGGTGCGTCAGCACCCGGTGCATGACGGCGCCCAGGTTGTCGGCGGCGAACGGCTCACGCCCCGTGGCGGCGAACACCATGATCGAGCCCCACGCGAACACGTCGGCCGGCGCACCCGCCCGCTCCCCGAGGAACACCTCGGGCGCCATGTACGCCGGGGTGCCCGACACCTCGCCGGTCGCGGTGAGCGACATGTCGGGCGTGCGAGCGATGCCGAAGTCGATCACCCTTGGGCCGTCGGGCCCGAGCAGCACGTTGTCCGGTTTGAGGTCACGGTGCACGACTCCCGCGTCATGGATCGCCGTCAGCGCGGTGGCCACCGCGGTGGCCAGCCGATAAAGGTCGTCACCGGTGAACCGGCGTCCGTCGCGCACGGCCGCACCCAGGCTCGGCCCCGGCACGTACTCGGAGACGAGATACGGCCTGTGCCCGTCCAGGTCGGCGGCCAGCACGCGCGCCGTGCAGAACGACGACACCCGCCGCGTGGCCGTCGTCTCCTTCGCGAACCTGTCGCGAACCGCGCGATCGTCGGCCGCGTGCAGCACCTTGACCGCGACCCGGTTGCCGTCGGCGTCGTACGCGTCGTACACGACGCCCTGCCCGCCCGAACCGAGCCGTCCGGCAAGCCAGTAATTCCCGACGCGCTGGGGATCCCCAGCGCTCAGCGCTTCCATGGCGAGTTAGATGTTCTCTGCTATGCGAAGGTTGTCACGGTAAGCATGCCTGACCGCACCCGCCTCGCACGGGAGATCGACGGAGTGGTAGGTGGCGGCAGTTCGTCCAGCGCGTGTCCCAAGGCAAGCGACTCGCGAACGGGTGGTCGGCGACCAGGCGCTGTAGGGCTTACGGCCCGCCGGGGACGCGGCCGCCCGCTTATCCGGTCGGCGCGTCCGCGCCCACATCGGGACCGCTGAGGCTTGGTTCCGTCGCGTCGAGACTCATGTCCTGGGTGCCTATCACGGACAGCAACTCCAGCTGGGCCGCGCCCTCGCTGCCGGGCGGCGCGGTGAACCACAGCAGGCGCTGGCGGCCGTCCTCGCTGAACAGGCTGTGGCAGTCCACCTCGATGATTCCCAGCGCCGGGTGAACCAGGCTCTTGTGGTCGGCCCGGCGCAGCGCCACGCCATGGGCGTCCCACAGGGCGGCGAACTCGGCGCTGCGCCGCCGCAGCGCGGCCACCATGCGCACCACGTGCGGGTCGCGGCCGCGCCGGGCAGCGACCGCCCGCAGGTCGGACACGAAGACGCGGGAATGGTGCGGGTGCTCGTCGGGCGGGTAGAGCGCGCGGGCGGCGGGGTCGGTGAACCAGCGGTAGATGTAGCTGGCCTTCAAGCCGTGCCTCATCGGGTGCCGGCCGATCAGCGCGGCGGCCAGGTCGTTCTGTACGAGGGTCTCGTGCAGGTCAGTGATGATCATCGCGGGCGTCGTGGCCAGCCGGTCCAGCATGGCCAGCATGGCCGGCTGGACGTGGGCGGTCGGGCCGTGCGCCGCCGGGACAGGCCTGCCCGCGAGATGGAACAGGTGGTCGCGCTCATCGCCCTCCAGCCGCAGCGCGCGGGCGAGAGCGGCCAGCGTCTGGGCCGACGGCTGGGCGCCGCGCCCGCGCTCCAGCTCGGTGTAGTAGTCCGCCGACAAGCCCGCGAGCTGCGCGACCTCCTCCCGGCGCAGCCCTGGCACACGGCGCCGGGGGCCTGCGGGCAGCCCGACGTCGGCCGGCCGGACGCGGGCACGGCGAGTCTTCAGGAACGCGGAGAGTTCGCGGAGGTTCACCTCTCCATCGTGACCCTGGCGGCCGGTCGTAGCCAGGGGATGACAACCCCTGGGTGAACTCAGCCCTGGCCCGGCCGGCGGTTCCGGGCGAGCGTGAACGGGACCCCGACCTCCACGGGCCCAACGAAGGCAAGGAGAATCATGAGACGCGGTATCGCCCTACTTCTCGGCGCGGTCCTGGCGGCCGGCCCCAGCGTGCCCGCGCACGCGCACCCCAGCCACCCGACGCCCACGACACCCGGCGCCACGCCCGCGGCGGCCGAACCGACCTACGGGAAGGGGTGGAAGCCGCGGGCGGCGATCGGCGGCGGGCCCCGCCAGGAGCACAGCGTCGCCGCGCTCGGCCACCGGGTCTACGTCCTCGGCGGCATCGTCCCCGACCCGGCCGGCGGTGTCGTCACCACCGGGCGGGTGGAGGTCTACGACACCCGGCGCGACACCTGGTCGGAGGCGGCCCCGCTGCCCGTCGTGACGAACCATCCCAACGTGGCGACGGTCAATGGCCGGATCTACGTGCTCGGCGGGCTGTCCGGCGGCGCGTCGTGGCAGGCCGTGCGTGACAGCTTCGTGTACGACCCGCGTACCGACCGGTGGACGCCGTTGCCGCCGATGCCCGCCGGCATGGAGCGGGGAAGCGCGGCGATGGGCGTACGCGGGACGAAGATCTATCTCGCGGGCGGCATGCGCACGCTGACGCCCGGCCCCGGCGGCCTGCAGGACACGGTGGACCTCGTGTCGTCGTACGACGTCGTGACCGGCCGGTGGGAGAGCCTGCCGAGCCTGCCGCAGGCGCGCGACCACGTCGGCGGCGCGATCGTCGGAGGGACCTTCTACGTGCTCGGCGGCCGCGACCGGGGACAGGTCAACGTGCGCGACACCGTGTACGCGCTCGACCTGCGCTCGCGCCGCTGGTCGGAGCGGGCGCCCATGCCGACGGCCCGGGGCGGGATCGCCGCCGCGGCCGTGGGCGGGAAGATCTACACGTTCGGCGGCGAGGGGCGGCACGACGGGACGAACCCGAACACGGTCTTCGCCGAGGCCGAGGCGTACGACACGGCGCGCGACCGCTGGGTGCGCCTGGCGCCGATGCCGGTGCCCCGGCACGGGACCGCCGCCGTCGCGGTGGGAGGCACGATCTACATCCCAGGCGGCGGCACCGCGGGCGGCGCGGCCCCTGTGGACGTCAACGACGCCTACCGGCCGACGGCCGCCGGGCGTCAGGCGGCTTCGTAGCCGGGGAAGAAGGGCCCGACCGGCTGGGGCGATGTGATCCGGCGATGGCGTGGAAGCGGCGGCTATCGCGGCGACGTGAGCATCGCCCTAGTCGGAAATGTCCGTACCCGTGTCAGCTCGCGGCGCGGTCGCCGAGCGGGCGGCGGCACAGTGCGGGGTCTGTCAGGGGCGCTGGTACCCCGCCTGCCTCGCCTCCGGCCTCCGTTCGCGACGGAGCCGTGACGGTGACCGCTCGAACCCCTGGGCCCGGTCAGCACGCCTTGAGGTTGTAGAACGTGCCGGGGGACCTGTAGTAGTGGGTCCGGTGCTGACCGGGTTTGATGGTCCAGCACGGTCCGTCGGGCCACGAGGCGATCCGCGCCCTCACCTGGTTCGTCTGCCCGCACTTGCTCTTGATCGTGACGCTGCGGTAGAAGCCGACGTCGTTGCTCCGGATGTCGTAGCAGGGGATCCTGGCGTCCGCCTTGGGGTGGCCGGAGTGTGCGGCCCGTGCTGGGGCGACGTCCGCATCGGCGTGAGCAGTGTTCATGACGCCGGCTCCAGCGAGGGCTCCTGCCAGAACGAAGGCGCTCCCGAAGATCGCGGCACGCATGGTGTGCTCCTCTCTTGTGGTCGGGCCGGCGCGACGGTGTGCCCCGCCGGTCGCGTAAACCCCGAACCGTAACCGGGTCAAAGATTCCTAAACCGTCGCACTCGGGTCGGCCGGGAGGAGGGCCGGGATCAAACGCCCTTCAGAACCCGATCAAGTGCCGCCCGTCCCGCAGGTCCCCAGTGCGGCTTGCCACCGGCAAAGCCCCGGTCCCCGTTCTGCCCCATGAGCATCAGGAAGAGACTCTTCATCGCGGCCAGCCCGCGGGCGCGCCGGATCGCCGCCTCGTCCGTGTGCCCGTACGCGTCGAAGAACCGTGCGGCCGTACCCGCGGGGAGCAGCACCCATGCGGCGGCGAGGTCCCACGCCGGATCTCCGGCGAACATGGTTTCGAAGTCGACGATGCCCGAGAGCGTTCCGTCCGAGACGACCACGTTCGCGGGATGGAGATCGCCGTGCACCCACACCGGCGGGCCCTCCCACTCGGCGGCCGCGACGGCGTCGTCCCAGACGGCCCGGACGTCGGCGGCGATGTCGTCGGGGGCAATGGCCTTGAAGAATCTCTCGAAACCGTCC
Source organism: Nonomuraea sp. K271 (assembly GCF_009908215.1). Taxonomy (NCBI): domain Bacteria; kingdom Bacillati; phylum Actinomycetota; class Actinomycetes; order Streptosporangiales; family Streptosporangiaceae; genus Nonomuraea; species Nonomuraea sp. K271. Next base: position 35,719 of record NZ_JAAAHR010000015.1, read on the forward strand.
GTGCAGTCCCTGGGATGGGCACCGCGGTCCGTAGCGATCGGCGCATCGGCGGGCGCCTCCACATGAAGGGCCCTGAGGAAGCCCGCCAGCGTGTCGGCCGCGTGGACGCCGCGGCTGATCGAGCCGTATTCCAGCGGCTCGCCGGGAACCCACGTCATCACGGTCCAGTGCTTGGGGAAGCGCTCGGACGGTTCGCCGGACCGCACCGGGGTCGGCACGGGGAGCGGCAGGCGCGGGGCCAGCACGGGCAGCCACCGCCGCTCCCTGAGCTGGGGCTCAGGGCTGGTTTCCATGCGCTGCATGCGCACGGCCAGCTCGTCCCCAAGGCGCCACATCTGGTTGCCCCAGCCGCCCGCCACCTCACGGATGGCCAGCCCTGCGAGGTCCGGATGTTGCTCCCGCAGCAGGGCGCGGACCAGGTCTGCGGTGATCTCGATCTCGGTGTCGGTCATGCGAAGTCACAGTACTGAGGCGGCGGACGGAGCGGCTCTCTCACGCATTCGGTTGGAGAGCTGCAGATCGGAGGCGCGGCCTGCCGCGTACGAACGCGGCAGGTCCGCCCGCACGTCCGTCGCGACGGGGATCAGCCGCAGTGCACGTTGTTGAGCTTGCGCGTATTCCAGTCCGGTACGGTCCCTTGAACGTCGATGCACTGGTTGGGTGCGGACACGTACACCGGGCCGGCGTAGTGCGTGAACTCGCCGGCGTCCGAGTCGTTCCCGCTGCCGTCGCCTCGCGAGATGGCGACCCCCTTCCAGCTCTTGGTGTTGGCGTACTTGCCGTAGCCGTAGGTCAGGGCGCAGTTCTTGCCGGTGCTGGAGCTGTAGTACACCTCCAGCGTGCCCGTGCGGCTCCCGTCCACCTTGTGGTTGATGGCGTAGACGCCGACCCGGTTGTAGCTGCTGCCGCAGGGTCCGGCCGCGCCTGCCGGGGCGGCGCCCATCGCCATCGTGGCGGAGGCGGCGACGGCCGCGCCGGTCAGGAAGGTCGCCAGCTTGCGTGTATGCACAGAAGTCCCTTCAATCGATTGATGCTCACGACATGAGACCACGAATGCCGCTGACGCGCATAACGGGTACGGCCTCGTACGAGCGCAACCGGCCACGGGACACCTGATGTGCGGTGATGTCTCACACAGTGGGGTTTTCCTTCGCGGCGCGGCCGAGGCGGATGGCCGAGATGAGGAAGAAGATGCCGCCGGGGATGGCGTAGCCGGCCGCGTTGATCAGCGTCGGGTCGGGGGCGGAGGCGCCGAGGATGAACGACGTGCCGGCGAGTACGGAGATGCCGCCACTGATGATCATCGGCCACTGGCCGCCCATCCTGCGGCGGGTGACGCCCACGATCAGCTGGACCGCCCCGGCCACGACCGCCCAGGCGCCCCAGACGCGCAGCACCGCCGGGATGCCGGACGTGCAGGCGATGGCCACGCCGACGGCGGTGATCAGGCTGGCCGCGATGTTCACGTACAGCAGGACCGGTGATCCGGTGGCGCGCGACGCGCGGGCGTCGATGACGGCGGCGGCCACGTCGAACAGCGGGTAGAGCACGAGCAGGGTGGCCGCGAGCGGGCCCAGGTTCGCGGCGGTCGTGAACATCACGAGTGCCCAGACGACGGCGAACGCGAACCGGACGAAGTACAGCCGTCGGAGGGTGAACGCGGTGCCGGAGATGCCGGGCGAAGCAGCGATGGAGCTCATGATGATCCTTTTCAGCTTACAAGACAGAATGTTCTATCTCCCATAGCGTGCTCCTCGCAATGCCACCTTGTCAATACCGAACGTTCTACCTACTGAAGAGGTCTCATGCGCCGGCCGTCCGAAGCGCGGTCCCGGCCGCTCGGCCCCTGTACGTCACGGCACGACGCCGAAAATCGGTTGCCCCGCACAGCCGGGCTCGGGAAACGTGGTCCTCATGATGCTCTGAAAGATCGCACCCCACTCCCCCGGGACGCCACGGCGCCGACTCGCGCCGTGCTGCCGTCCGCGCACCATTCCTTTCAGCGAAGAGAGCGTCTTTGTCCGAACAGCTTCCTGCCACCGTGACGGTGTTCGCCTCCGCCACGAGCTGGATCGAGTCCGATGCCGTCGCGCAGTGCCACCAGGTGGCCGCCCTCGACGGCATGCTGCACGTCGCCGCCATGCCGGACCTGCACCCCGGCAAGGGCGCCCCCATCGGCGCCGCGATGACCGCGTCCCTCGTCTACCCGTTCCTGGTGGGCTCCGACATCGGTTGCGGCATCGCCGTGTTCCCCGTCAAGCTCAAGCGCGCCGTACCCGAGAAGCTCGCCGCCCGCTTTCCCGACCTCGATCGTGCGCTGCATCCCGAGCGGGATGCCGACGATCCCGCCTGGGACGTGCTGAAGGGCGACATTCCCGCCGGTCATGTCGAGGGCCTCGGGACGGTCGGACGGGGCAACCACTTCGTCGAGCTGGCCCGGATCGGGACCGTCTTCGAGCCCGGCCACGCGAGCCGGCTCGGGCTGGAGGCCGGCGACCTGGTGCTCGTCGTCCACAGTGGCTCCCGAGGGCTGGGCGAACGGATCCTGCGGGCGCACACCGAGGTGCACGGCGCGGGTCCCGCCCCTGATCCCGCCGGCTACCTCGCGATGCACGACGAGGCCGTACGGTGGGGGTCGCTCAACCGGCGGCTGCTGGCCGCGCGGGTCGCCCGTGCGCTGGGGGCCGAGCCCGCCGAGCCGATCGTCGACCAGTGCCACAACCTGGTCGAGGTCCGCGACGGGACCTACCTGCACCGCAAGGGGGCGGCGCCGGGTGACGGCCGCGACGTGCTCATCGCCGGCACACGAGGCACTCCTTCCTACCTCGTGGCCGGCCACGCCGGGCCGGACGCCGGCCATTCCGTGGCGCACGGCGCGGGCCGCAAGATGTCGCGGGCCGACGCGCTGCGCCGGGGCCGGGCCAAGCACACCGTCGAAGAGCTACGCCGCACGCCGATGGGGTCTCTGGTGGTGTGCGGCGACCGCCAGCTCCTCTTCGAGGAGGCGCCCACGGCCTACAAGCGCATCGAGCAGGTCATCGCCGACCTCGTCGACCATGACCTGGCCACGCCCATCGCCACCACGATCCCGCTGGTCACGTACAAGACGGCCGACCTCGGGTCCACGCCCCGCAGGGACCGGCGCCGCAAGCGGGCCCGGGGATGAGCGTCCACCTGCTCCTGTCCGCAATGCGCCCCGGATCGGGGCCAGGCGCCGCTGGCTGCATGTGGCCTGCACGACCACCTTGACCCTGCTCGGCCTGGGCGAACGCTCCCGTACGATCCTCCGCGCCTTCACCGGCAACCTGTGGATGCCGCCCGTCGCAGTTGTTCAGCGCGCGGGCGTGGCCCATCCGGTCTCCGCCCTTCTCGTACAGCAGCAGCGCCTGCCTGGCGTGGTCGAGCGCTGTCTGTGGTGACCCCGCAACCACACCACCCGGGCCGCGCCGGGTACTGGCACGTGGGGTCACGATGGGAGCTGACGCGGTGGACACCTGTGGGCGTACCTTGATCGGTTGCGGGGTCAGACGCGGTTGCGGGTTTCGGCCGACTCCGGCAGCGGCATCCCTGGGCATGTGGTGGTGCGCTTCCCGGTCTCGAAGTAGTCGACCAGCTTCTCGATGCAGCCGGGCACCTGGAAGGCGGAGCCGTGCACGTCGTCGTCGATGGTCACCACGGTCCCGCCGATGGCCTCGCGCATGGCGGGCGTGGACTCGTACGGCGACATGCTCTCGTGGAGGTGGCCGGAGAGCATCAGCGAGCCGCCGAAGGGCCGCAGGTCCGTCTTCTGCGCCGGCAACGGCCACCCCGCGCACGGCGCGACGTAGGGGGTCGCCGCCACGGTCCGTCCGGTCACCGGGTAACGCTGCACACGCTTCAGATAGGCGTTCCACCACGACTCGAACGTGCGCTCGCCCAATTCCTCGTTGCATTGGAACGCTCGGTTCGCCGTGAGCTCCCTGCCGTCCTGCTGGGGGCCGAACATCTCCTTGACCGCCGGCGGCGCGGTCGGGCCCTCGGCGTCGACCAGTTCCTTGAGCACCTGGGCGGCCCTTGGCCACTGTGTACTGGGCCGGACTGCGGCCTCGGCGATCAGCGTCCCATCCACGGTGAGCCCGATGTCGGTGAATGTCAGCGGATCGGCGTCGTACGCCTTTTGCATGTCCTCAAGCGCCGCCACCACGTCCTTCGTGGTCGTGCCGAACCCGTAGGTGTCGTCGCGCGCCGCGATCCACGCGGCCATCCGCTGGAAGTTGCGGTGAGCGGCCTTGGCCCCGGCCTCCACCCCGGTGTCCCTCCTGTGGTCGGGAGGGGCGACGCTGTCCAGCCACATCCGGTCCACCTTGCCGGGGAAGAGGCTGCCCAGCACCGCGCCGAGCCAGGCGCCCCAGGAGCCGGCGAGGAAGCTGATCTTCGGCTCGCCCAGCGCGGCGCGGATCCTGTCGATGTCACGGGCCACGTTCGCGGCCGTGACCTGTTCGAGGAATTCGGGATTCGACTGGGCGCACTCCCGGTTTATCTTGACCGTCTCGGCGTAGGCCTTCCTGGCGTGTTCCTCGGTGACTGGGCCCGGCGGGCGTTCGCTCCATTGACCTTCGGGGCACGCGACTTTCGTACTGGAGCCGACGCCTCGCGGGTCGATTCCGATCAGGTCGTAGCGCTCGTCCAGCTCCGCCCCATTCGTGACGATCCGGTGGGGCATCAGATAGCCGGACCCGCCGGGGCCCCCGGGGTTGAACGCCAGGCTGCCCCGACGGTGTTTCTGATCAGCCGCCTTCAACCTGGTCAGGGCGATGCTGATCTGCTTGCCCGCCGGATCGTCATAGTCCAGGGGAACGCTGATCGTCCCGCACTCGGTACGGCCGAGCAGTTGCCTGTACTCCTCGAGTTTCTCCTCCGACACGCCCAACCGGCGCAGGTCCTCGTCGGAGTATTCCGGGCACTCCTGCCACTCGATGGCAGGCGCCTTGGCCGCGCCCCCCACCTCGCCGATGGCCGCCGAGACGGGCGTAGCGACGACGAGAGAACTCATCAGCAACGTTCCTGAAAGGAGACCGGCCGAACGGGCCGCAGCCGCACGATTCATTGGTTGATTCCTTCCACGGGGAACGAGAGCCACCTGGCCGGACCAGAGGTCCCGCGGCACACCGGATTCGACGTTCGTACTATTCGGCCACAGCGGCCGTTTCCTCTCTGTTTCCAGAAAAGGCAGTGTGGGGTCGGGCGTGGCAATCGCGACTGGATGCTCGGCATCACCACCTGGCCGGCGACACCGGCTCCTTCGTCGACGCCATGCGGCTGGTCCCGCATCATGACCGCCCGCCCACGCAGTTCCACGGACGTGCGCACCCGCCACATCGGTCGTTGGCATTCAACCGCCCGGTGGCCGAAGTGCCAACAGCGTTGAGGAGGAGGGATGGTCAGCTCGTTCGGCTCGTTTCAGCCGTATTCCGAACCGCCGCACATCGCATCTGATCTTCCTGACCCAAAGCCGGTGCACACGACTCGCGACTGCCAGAAGTAATCGCGGCGCGCACCTCGTCGAGCTGTTTCACGCTACGTCCGGAAAGAGAGGCAAAGACGAAATGCCAACGGGCGCCCTAGGCATTTCCTATGGCGCCCGGTTTCCTCCCCCGCGACTCACCCTCAGTGGATGCGGTACTTCTTGCCGCAGTTGTCGAATTTCCCGGCCCAGCAGGTGAACGTGTACACCTTCTTGATCCCCCGGCCGCTCCAGGCGCCCGTGACCTTGCCGTCCCACGCCTTGTTGAACTTGGTCCAGTGGCCGTTCTGGTACACCTCGAACCAGACCCACCCCTTCTTGCCGCCGACCTTGTCCACTCCGTACCACTTCGTGAAGACCTTGCCGTGGCTCTTCCACGTCTTGCCGAACGTGTACGCCTTGCCGTCGCTGGAGAAGAACTTGCCCCAGGTCGTCGTGGAGTGCGTGGTCGCCTGGGCGGCGGCCGGGCTCAGGGCGAGGCCGGTGACGGCCATCGAACCGGCAAGAGCGGCGATCGCGAAGGTCTTACGCATTTCGGGTTCCTCCCCCGTGTCGGTGTGATCCGGTGAAAGGGACACTACGGAGACTCGCAGGGATTAACTGTGGACGAATCCACACAGCGGATGTGATCGGCGCCACAGCAGGCCGCGTTCGCACGGCTCAATAAGATCGCTGCTGCTGCGTTGATCCGGCGACCGGGAGCCACGATGAGCGACCCCGGCGGCTTCGGCCCCTGGCGATGGACGACCGCGAGGCGCTCCTCGCGAGCGCCGGCCGCCCGCATCCGGGCCTTCCTCTGCCCTGACGGCTTCCGCTGACGAAGGTGGACATGCGTGCGATTCGCGTCGAGATTGGTCGGCAGCGGACGACGTGAGGAGCGCGCATGAGGATCGTGGAACTGGCCTCGGTGGACGGATACATCGCCTTCGACCTCGACTGCCCGACGAGCGCGGGCGGCACCCGGCTGGCCCCCGACGCCACCCGTGGCGAGGCAGGGCTGCTGGCGCGGGCGATGACGTACAAGCTGGCCCTGCTCGGCGAGCGGATCGGCGGGGCCAAGGCGGTGCTGCGGGCGGGGCCCGAGGACCGGGCTGCCGTCCTGGACCGCTACTGCCAGGAGATCACCCCGCTGGTCGAGAAGGGCGGTTTCGTCACGGCCTCGGACCTGGGCACGCATACGCGGGACTTCGCCTCGCTGCCCGGTCACCGTACCGACTCGGTGATGCACCAGGAGGTCGACGGCGAGCTGGTGGACACGATGGTGACGGGCCTCGGCGTGGTGGTCGCCGCGGAGACCGCGCTCGGCGGGCTGGCGGGGCGCACGTTCGCGGTGGAGGGGTTCGGCAAGGTGGGCGGGGCCGTCGTACGTGAGGCCGCGCGGCGGGGCGCGCGGCTCGTCGCCCTCTCGACGCTGCACGGCTGCGTGGCCGACCCGGCCGGGCTGGACGTCGCCGCGCTGGAGGAGCTGCGCGCCGAGCACGGCGACGCCTGCGTGAACCTGCTCGGCCTGCCGGTACGGCCCGCCGAGACGCTGTACGAGGTGACCGCGGACGTGCTGGTGCCCGGCGCGCGGACCGGCACGCTGACCGCCGAGCGCGCCGCCGGCGTGCGTGCCCGCGTGATCGCACCGGCGGCGAACGTGCCCTACACCGGGGCCGGGCTGCGCACCCTCACGGAGCGCGACGTGACGACGCTGGCCGACTTCGTCTGCGGCGCCGGAGCGGCGATCGGCTACCTGGCCGAACGCGCCGGCCGGGTGCCCGACGCCGCCTCCGCGCGGGACCTGGTGGAGGAGCGGATCGGCCGGTTCACGGGGCTGGCGCTTGCGCATCCCGGCGGGCCGTTCGCGGGCTCGTGCGCCCTGGCGGAGGGGTTCCTCGCCACCTGGCGCGACCCCGCCGACCTCGCCGACGGCCCTCCCCTCGCTCCCGAGCCGGGACGGTGAGCAGCGCGGCGGGCAGTCTCAGCCGAGGAAGTCGAGGAGGTGGGCCAGCAGGGCCTCCGGTCGCTCTTCGGGGATGAAATGGCCGCATTCGGGGATCTCGGCGCCTGTCACGTCGTCGGCGTACTCACGCCAGATCTCCAGGGTCGGCATCCGAGCGGGCAGCCCCACGGAGCCCCACAGGGCCAGGACCGGCATCGTGAGCCGGCGGCCTGCGGCGGCGTCCTCGTCGTCCAGGGCGAGATCCTGCTCGTGGGCGCGGTAGTCGTGGGTGACCACGTCGAGCACGGTGAGCCGCTCGACCTGCCCGGGGTGGTCGAGCGCCCAGCGATGGGCGACGCTGCTGTTGTCGACTCTGGAGCAGGTCATTCAGTACGGCCTGGGCGGCGCTGAACGGACGTCGTGTCCTGGCCGGCTCCTGCCTCACGGGCTTCCCGCATCTTCCCCGTGGCGAAGTAGCCGACCGCGACCCGGTAGAAGCCGGAGATCGACTCGCCGCCTTCCATCCCGGCGCGGAACTGCTTGCGTACTTTCGTGAAAGGGAAGGCCGTGCTGCCGTCGGGAAGGAGCACGCCCCACGCTTCGTCGTCCGGCCCGTGCCAGCGGCCGCCCGTGGCGGCCACCAGGCAGGCGCCCAGGAACGAACCGAGCACGCCGACCAGCCCGTCGATCTGCTCCGGGTCGGAGCCGGGGCGGGCACGCTGGCGCTCGATGAAGCCATCCACCCACTCGACGGACTCCGCGTTGAGGCCGAAGTCCACGTCGCTGAGCGGTGCGAGTTGCTCGATGGCCAGGTTGACGTTCGCCTCGATCTTTCGCAGCTCCTCTGCCTCCATCCCAGGATGGTCGCACCGACCGCAGGAGCGATCAATCGGGTTTCCGGCCTGAGGGCGCGTCCTGGCCGGGTGCCGGGTGATCGGCTCCGCCGGCCGCCGCGCGGGCTCTCGCCGGGTTCCCAGAATAGTTGACACGACATATATGTCGTGTAATCTAATGACATGACGAACCAACCGACGCTGGTGTTCATCCCCTGCTTCTCCGGCGCTCCGTGGGATCTGACGCGGCTCACCCCGCTGGCCCACCGCCCGCAGCGCACCTTCAGGCTTCCCGAGGGTGTGGCCGACATGGAGGCCTACGCCGACGCCGCCGCGGCGCACGTCGCCGACCTGGACGACTACGTGCTCGTGGGCGACTCGTTCGGGGCGAACATCGCGCTCGCGCTGGCCGTGCGCCGGCCGGCCGGGCTGCGTGCCCTGGTGATGTCCGGTGGCTTCGCGGCGAACCCCGTCACCTCTCCCGTCTGGAGGAGCGCCATGCGGTTCATGGGCAGGCTGCGCGGCGGCCTCTACCGCCAGCTGGCGCTGCGCGCGCACGCCCACCGGCTGGCCTCACCGCACGACCGTGAGGGCCAGGTGCCCTGGAGCGAGGCGGACAGCCGCAGGTTGTTCCTGGACCACACCCCCGCGGCGTCCTTCGGGGCCCGCGTCGGCGCGGCGCTCACCGCCGACTACGTCGACCGGCTCGATCGCGTACGTGTCCCCACCCTGATCATCACGCCGTCGCACGACAAGCTGATCGGCGAGCAGGCAGCCGAGATCATGCGTACGGGAATCGCCGGCTCCCGCGAGGTCGTGCTGGACAGGACCGGGCACATGTTCCGTTTCACGCACCCCGAGACGTACGCCCAGGCCGTCGAGACGTTCCTGGCCGAGACGGCCGCCGATCACGAGACGGCCCATGCGGCCCGCTGAGGAGCTCAGATACCTGATCCTGGCCGCGCAGCGGGAAGGCAACCGGCTGCTCGGCCAGGCCCTTCGGCCGCTCGGCATCACCCCCTCCCAGGCGGAGGTGATCCGGGTCCTGGGTGAGCGCGGCCCTCTCACGCTCAGCGGCCTCGGCGAACTGCTGGTCTGCGAGAGCGGCAACAGCCCGAGCAGGCTCGTGGACCGGCTGGTCGGCATCGGCCTGGTCAGGCGGGACGTGGCGGCCCACGACCGCCGCCACATCGACCTGTCGCTCACCGCGGAAGGCGACGATCTCGTACGGCGGATCGCCGAGATCGAGGAACGGCTGCATCAGTCCATCGACGCCGCGGCCGAGGGCCGCGACGTCGAGCAGGTCCTCGGTTTTCTCAGAGCGTTCGTCGGCGGCCTGCCCGCCGGTGAAGCCCTGGCCCGCCGCGCCCGCCCCGAAGCGGATCCCGGCTGAGGGACCGTCAGGCGGCCTGGGAGCGCCGGTGGGCCGTGGGGCTGATGCCGCGGAGCCGTTTGAAGGCGACGGACAGGGCGAAGGCGTTGGCGTAGCCGACCCGGCGGGCGATCGTCTCGACGGTGTCGTCGGTCGTGCGCAGCAGGTCGGCGGCCAGGGTGATGCGCCAGCCCGTCAGGTAGGCGATCGGCGCCTCCCCGACCAGGGCGGTGAAACGGCGCGACAGGCTCGCGCGGGAGACGCCGGTGCGTTCGGCCAGCCCGACGAGGGTCCACGGGTGCGCGGGATCCTCGTGCAGGAGACGCAGCGCCAGGCCGACGACGGGATCGCCCTGCGCGCGGTACCAGCCGGGCGCCTGCGACTCCGGCCTGGCGAACCAGGCGCGCAGCGTGGTGATCAGCGCCAGGTCGAGCCACCGGTCGAGCACGCTCTGCTGGCCGGGCTGATCCTGCTGGATCTCGCCGAGCACCATGTCCATGACGTGCCCGGCGACGTCGGCGGCCGGCACCACCAGCACCGGCGGCAGGGCGGCGAGCAGGCGGCGGCTGACGTCTCCTTCCAGCTGGTAGGTGCCGCTGACCACCATGGCGGCGCCTTCGGGGCGCCCACCGTGCGTACGGACCGCGAGTCGCGCGCTGTAATCGACGGGGGCTCCCGGCAGAGGTTCGCAGCGTCCGCCCGGGTGGATGCGCAGTTGCGGCGCGGTCGCGGGGTCGTCGCCCACGACGTACGGCTCCGTTCCGCGCAGGACGGCGACGTCGCGTTCCTCCATCCGGACGGGCGCGAGGCCGTCGCGTACGATCCAGGCCGAGCCGCGGATGAGGGACGCGAGCGAGAGCGGCGCCTCGTCGGCGATGTGCAGCGCCCACGGCGGGTCCATGATCGTCAGGTTGAAGACGCCGCCACGGGCTCTGGTGCCGGCCAGCAAATCGTCGAGCACGTCCATAGCCACAGACTAGGTGAGATTCACAGACATGAAAATGCGTTGAACAGCCATGGCCTGTCTCACCCTTTCGCGGTGGACTCAGCACATGACGACAACACCGATCCTCATCCTGGGCGGCGCGGGCAAGACCGGCCGCCACGTCGCCGGGCGGCTGCGGGCGCGCGGCGTCCCGACCAGGCTCGCCTCGCGATCGAGTGAGCAGCGCTTCGACTGGTACGACGGGAGCACCTGGCTCCCGGCGACGGCCGGGATCGACACGGCCTACGTGGTCCCGCCGTACGACCCGCCGGGGCTCGCGCTGGCCGGGCGGTTCGTCCAGCACGCGGCGGCGAACGGACTGCGCCGGGTGGTGCTGCTGTCCGGCCGCGGCGTCGGCAGCCCCGGCCGCGACTTCGAGGTCTACCACGCCCAGCTCGAACTGGAGAACGCGGTCAAGGACAGTGACGCCGCCTGGACCATCGTCCGGCCCTCCTGGTTCATGCAGAACTTCAGCACGGACTTCATGCACGCCCAGGTACTGGCCGGCGAACTGCGGCTGCCCGCGGGCGACGGCGCGGAACCATGGATCGACACCGAGGACGTCGCCGACGTGATGGTGGCCGCGCTGCTGGACGAGAGCCACACGGGCGAGACGTACTCGCTGTCCGGCCCCCGCGCCCTCACCCTGGACGAGGTCGCGACCGAACTGTCCGCCGCGACCGGCCGGCAGATCCGCTACGTCGCACTCGAACCCGAGGAGCACGTCACCGAAATGGTCGGCCAGGGCGCATCGCAGGTCGAGGCCGAGGCCCTGCGCGACCTGTTGGCGGTGATCCGCAACCACCGCTCCGGCTACCTCTCCGACGGCGTGCGGCGGGTCCTCGGCCGGGAGCCACGCGACTTCGCCGACTGGACACGAACCACCGCGCGCGCCGGCGTGTGGTCGCCATGACGCTCCCCCGCCGTCAACCAGGGATCCCGTGTCCCCGGGTGGGTTGAGCCTTCTCCAGCCGCTCACCGGCGCGCACCGTTGGTGGCATGACTACGACGAAACAGCTCGGCGAGCGGCACCCCGCTTGCCCAACGCCGGCCCACGCGCTGTGGGACGACGGCCTGGCCCTGACCGCCCGGACCGGGTCCACGGCAATCCCGGGGAGAACGGCATGACGGTACCGACGCTTTCGACGGCCGAGCGGGACCGCCGGTGGGAGCTGGCACGCGTGTTCATGGAGCGCGAGGGGCTCGACGCGCTGCTCGTCTTCGGCGAGCACGAGGACGCCGGCCCGGCGCAGGTGGCGTACGACACGTGGTTCACCAACGGCCGGCCGGGGACGACGGTGGTCTTCCCGCGGACCGGCGATCCGCTCTGCCTGTTCCCCGGCCCGCTGTTCATCGCGGACCACCTGGAGTCGTCCCGCCGGGACGACATGTGGTTCCCGCCCGGGAACCTGCGCGGTTTCCGGCACTCCGCGGCGATCGCCGAGACGCTCGGCGGGCTGGGGCTGGCGAAGGGGAAGATCGGCGTCGTGGGACTCGGCCCCCACCTGCCGTGGCACCCCGAGGGCATCCTGCCCTTCCGGCTCTGGGACACCGTCCTGTCACGCTTCCCGGAGGCCGAGTTCACGCCGGTCGACGTGGCGTTCGCGCAGCTCGTCAGCCGGCTGAGCCCGGAGGAGCTCGACCTCGTACGCCACTCCGCGGCCATCGGCGACGCCATGGTGCGCGCCATGGTCGAGACCGCCGCTCCCGGCGTCTCCGAGAGCGAGGTGTACGCGGCCGGCATGTACGAGGGATACCGGCGGGGCACGCTCCCCGCGGCCATGCACTTCTGGTCAGGCCCTGACCAGGTCGCCTCCGGCCTGCCGGAGTGGGGCTACCGGCCCAAGGCTCCGCGCGTCCTGCGGGAGGGCGACGTGATCTACGCGGAGGTGTTCTGCGCCTTCGGCGGACGCCACACCCAGCACCAGGTGACGATCGCCGTCGGCGACGTGCACGAGGACTTCCACCGGGCCGGCGACGTCGCCCGCGCCGCCTACGACGCGGGCCTCGAAGCGCTGCGCCCGGGGCGGACGTTCGGCGAGCTCGTCGACGCGGTGCACAAGCCGATCCTGGCGGCCGACGGTTCGGTGTACAGCATCGCGGTGCACTCGCTCAACCCGGGCCTCGCGCTGGGCGCCATCCGCACCGACGTCGGCGAGCTCCCCGGCGCCGAGGACTACCCGTCCGTGCCGGAGGGCGGCACCCTCTTCGCCGACATGGTGCTCCAACCCGGCATGACCTTCGTCCTGGAGCCCAACTACGCCTTCGGGCGCCGCATGGTGCACCTCGGCGGCACGGTGGTCGTGGGCGAGGACCTGCCGGTCCAGCTCAACCCGTACACAGCCCGGATCCTGCGGGCGACGGGAACGCCGGCTCCTGGTCACCGCCGGTCAGTCGCGTGAGCCGAGCGGGACGTGCGGTGACAGGGCGTTGAGGAAGTCGGGCGCGTCGAAGGCCGCGCCCGCGAAGACCACGCCCGTCGCCTTGGCCCGGCCGGTGAGGCCGGGGTCGACCGCCTCCACCGCGAGCGGCGCGCTGACGGCGTAGACGTCCTGACCGGTGGCGGCCACGCGGCGTTCGGCGCCGCCGGAGCGGCCGCCGGCCCTCTCACCGCAGCACCCGCCTGAAGACGCCCGCCAAGGCGGGGAGCGGGTCGTGCAGGGACAGGGTGCTGTGCGCGGCTCCCCCGGCGAAGCGCACGGTGCCGACCAGGTCCGCGACCAGGCCGGAGCGGCGTTCCACGACGGCCCGCCGCAGGTCTCCCTCCAGCCACTGGTACCGCACGCCGGGCCGGGCCCGCACGGACGGCACCTCCCGCCCGATCGAGAGGTCGGCCCACGCCGCGGGCAGGTTGGCGCCGGCGGCGGTGGCCAGGGCCATCGAGCCGTAGAAACGGCCGTTCAGGTCGATGAGCCGGGGCGTTCCATCCTCGGGCACCACGAACTGCAGCTGCGCCAGCCCGAACCAGCCGAGGCTCGCCAGCAGCCGGCTCGCCGGGCCGCTGATGCCGGCGTCCACGCGCACGGTCTCGGCGCGGCAGCTCGCGCCGGCCTGCGGCGGCCAGATGCGCGAGGCCACCTGCATGCAGTCGGCCACCACCCGGCCTCCGAGCGCGGACACGGCGGAGTAGGCCATCAGCCGGCCCTCGTGGAACTCCTCGACCCGCGGCTCGCCGCCGAGTTCGCGCACCTCGTCGGCCCGGCGGCGCGCGGCGTCGGCGCCGTGCACGACGAGCGTGTCGATCCTGGGCGGCGCTCCCGGTTGTTCCGGCCGGGCGTGCAGGCGGGCCTTGACCACGACGGGCCGGTGCTCGGCGGTGAGGACGCGCGGGTCGAGGATCCTGGCCGTGCGCAAGCCCACCGACTCGGCGACGTCGCACAACTCCTGCTTGTCGATGGCGCGGACGACGTGCCGGTGGCCGGCGTACGGGACGATCGACGGCACCTCGTCCCTGGCCATGGACAGCGCGAGGACCTCCGCCTCGCCGGCGCCGAAGACCACGTCGTACCCGTGGCGGCGGACCGCGACCCCGACGGCGGCCATGAAGGCGTCGTGACTCTCGTGGGCCGCGGGCACGCGGTGCTTCCAGCGGCAGAAGCGCGACGACGACGCCAGCCCGGCGGCCTTCGGATGGCCGACGCCGACCTGCCAGCCCGCGCCGGCGAGGGAGCGGACCGCGGCAAGCGCTCCCCTGCTGAAGCCCGTCTCCACAATCAGTGCGCGCAATGCACCCCACGTCCACCCGGCGTCATCCCAGCCGGGCCCAGCTACCCGCCCGCGGCGCGGGCATGCGTCGAGGCCGGGGCAGGCGCCTGCGGTGTGCCGGGGGGCGGCCAGGGTAGTCGGGCGTCATGATGAGACGCGCTCTGTGGCAGGGGCTGGTCGCCGGTACGGCGGGCGCGGTCGCGATGACCCTCGCCGAGAAGGCCGAGCAGCGCCTCACCTCCCGCCCCGACTCCCACGTCCCCGCCCGCGTGCTGGAACGGCTGACCGGCATGCGGGAGCACCGGGGACGGGCGTCGCAGGTGGTGAATCTGGGCATGCACGTCGGCCAGGGCGCACTCGTCGGAGTGCTGCGCTCGACGATGGCGCTGGCGGGGCTGCGTGGAGGATGGTCCTCGCTGATGTTCACCGCCGTCCGGCTGACCACCGACCAGATCCTGGAGAACGCCACCGGCGTCGGCGCCCCGCCTCCCACGTGGCCGAGGCGGGAACTGGCCGTGGACGTGCTGCACAAGTCGGTCTACGGCTTCGTCACCGGCGCCGTCGCCGACGCCCTCGCCGCGCGCGGCGGCCCAGGGCCCGGTCAGCGCCACGCGGCGGCCGAACCCGGACGCCGTTCCGGCAGCGCCCCGCTGCCGCGCGAGAAGGCCTACACCCGTTGAGCCAGGATCAGTCGGGTGCTCCCGTCCTCCTCGATCCCGGCGCGGTCGTGCGGGTAGTGCAGGTCGAACGCGGGCCGTTCTGAGCGGATGCGCGGCATGGACGTGAAGCTGTGCCGCGGCGGCGGGCAGGAGGTGGCCCATTCCAGGGAATCGCCGCCGTCGCCGGGGTTCCGGCACGCGCCGCGACGTCAACCGGCGCTGTCGCCGTCCTCCGTGTCGGGGGCGGTGAGGTCCTCGGCCGTCCGGCCCGACTCTTTCAGCGCTTCCTCCATCGCCGCCTGCCCCGCGGACCGCGGCTCGCCGCCGCGCTCTTCTTCCGCCGCCGCCTCTTCGGCCGCGTCCAGCAACGGCTGGAGACCGGCGATGTCCTGGGTTCGATCAATTTCGGCAAGTCCTGATCAGCCCTCCGTGGCCAAGGAGTCCGAAGGGCCACGATTCTCGAACCGCTCCCGCCGCCGACCACCAGGCGATGGGAGCGGCGTTGCTCATTCCCGGGCATTGCGTCACACCCTGCGGATCCGACCACCGGTCACCTGCCGGTGGTGAGGACCATGCGGTAGCGGGCGTCGCCGGACATCATGCGGTCGTAGGCCGCCGCGACGTCGTCCAGCGGGCGGGTCTCGGTCATGGGCCGGATGCCGGTCAGGGCGGCGAAGCGCAAAGTCTCCTCGACGTCGCGTGCGGTGCCGGACGGGTGGCCGTGCACGGTCCTGCTCGACGAGATGAGCTGGAAGGGGCTGACCTGGATGGGCTCGGGCGTGGCGCCGAGCACGATGAGCTCGCCGTTGTCGCCCAGCCCGTCGATGGCGGCGCCCATGGCGGCGGAGCTGGCCGCGGTGGCGAGGACGACCTTCGCCCCACCCAGGGCCTGCAGCTGACCGGCCACGTCACCCGCGGTGCTGTCGATGTAGTGGTGGGCGCCGAAGCGCTTGGCCGCGTCGGCCTTGTCGGCGCCCCGCGCGACGGCCACGGTCTCGAAGCCGAGCTTGTTCGCGAACTGCACGCCCAGGTGGCCGAGCCCGCCGACGCCGAGCACGGCGACGAGGTCGCCAGGACCGGCCGCGCTGTGGCGCAGCGCGTTGAACGTGGTCACGCCGGCGCATCCCATGGGCGCGGCCTCGGCGGCGCTGAGCTCGTCGGGGATGCGGGCCAGCGCGGACACGGGTACGACCACGGCCTCGGCGTACCCGCCGGGGTAGGCCCAGCCGGGCACCTGCATGCGCGCGCAGTGGATGAAGTCGCCGCGGCGGCAGGCGGGGCACGTGCCGCAGTTGCCGCCGAACCAGCCGACGGCCACCCGGTCGCCGACGTTCCAGTCCTCGACGTCCTCGCCCGCGGCTTCGACGCGTCCGGCGATCTCGTGGCCGGTCACCAGAGGGAACGGCACGTCGGGAAAGGCGGCGTTGACGAACGCGGCGTCGGAACGGCAGACGCCGCACGCCTCGACTGTCAGCCTGACGTGACCGCGCCGCGGCTCGGGCAGCTCGCGCTCGACCACGTCGAACGCGCCGCCGGGTTCGGTGACCTGAGCGGCTCGTACGGTCAGCGGCTTGGCGGAAGTGTGCGTGGACATGGTGAACCCCTTAGGGAGGAGACTGTGTTGTGGCGGAACCGGTCCGCACCGGGCCCATACCCAGGACACCACGCCACAGCCCTCGGCAAGGGCTCTGAGCAGGCCCTTCGCGGGCAGGTACCGAGAAGGCAGGTACTGACAGGGCCACCCGGCCGCCGGTGCTCTCTTCCCGACGGGACGACAATGGTGTTGTGAATCCTCCGCTCCCTGAAGGGCGCGGCTTCTCGCTGATCGCCTGCAGGCGACGACGGTCCCCTCGGGAGGATCTGATGGACAGACGGAGCGAACTCGCCTATTTCCTGCGCTCCCGACGCTGGCCGAGCTCGTCGGCGAGCTCACCCTGCGCTGCCCCGAGTTCACCACCTGGTGGAACGACCACCGCGTGCTGCGCCGCACCCACGGCACGAAGTGCTATCACCACCCGGCGGTCGGGGAGCTGCACTTCTCGTACGAGTCCTTCCAGTCCTCCGGCGACCCCGACCAGACGTTGTGCGTCTACAACGTCGAGCCCGGCTCGGCCACCGCCGACGCGATCCGGCTGCTGAGCGGCCTGGCCGCCCCCGCGACGCCCTCCGCAGAGACCAGGTGAACGGCCATCCGGAGACGATTCCCGTCGACGCCGGCATGGGGCCCGCGACACCACCGTCACGCCCCCTGCAGTTATCAGTGATACGCATCATTGCTTCCACTGATATTATCAGTGATACGATGGTCGTGTTTCCATCGGAACACACCCACGGGAGTACGACATGATCATCGTGACCGGCGCCACCGGACTGCTCGGGCGCCAGATCGTCGAGCGGCTGCTCACCCGCGTGCCCGCGGGCCAGGTGGGCGTCAGCGTCCGCGACCCCGGCAAGGCACAGGCCTTCGCCGACCAGGGCGTGCGCGTGCGGCGCGGCGACTTCGCCGAGGCCGCCACCCTGGCCCACGCCTTCGAGGGCGCCACGCAGGTGCTCATCGTCTCGATCGACGCGCTGGGTGAGGAGGCCGTACGGCGACACCGCGCCGCGATCGACGCGGCCGTCGCGGCGGGCGCCCGCCGCGTCCTCTACACCAGCCACATGGCGGCCGGCGCCTCCTCGCACTTCCAGGCCTGCCGCGACCACGCCGCGACCGAGGAGGCGCTGCGGAAGTGCGGCGTGCCGTTCACCTCGCTGCGCAACGGCTTCTACGCCGCCAACGCGGTGCGGCTCCTCGCCCAGGCCATGCGGTCCGACCACCTCGTGATCCCCGCGGACGGGCCGGTCAGCTGGACCTCACACGAGGACCTCGCCGACGCGGCCGCCGCCGTCCTGGCCGGCGAGGGCCGCTTCGACGGCCCCACTCCTCCGCTCACCGCCGCCGAGGCACTGACCTTCGACGACGTCGCCCGCATCGCCGGCGAGGTCACCGGACGCACCGTCACCAGGGTCGTCGCGCCCGACGACGCCTTCCGGCGGCAGCTGACCGAGCACGGCGTGCCAGACGAGTACGCGGGCCACCTGCTCGGCATGTTCGCCGCCGCCCGCGCCGGCGAGTTCGCCACCGTGGACCCGACCCTGGCCACTTTGCTCGGCCACGCACCCACCCCGCTGAGCGCCGTCGTACGCAAGGACCTGGCCACCGTCTGAGGGCCGCCGGCTTCCGAGGACTACACGTCGGCGGCCAGGCGGTCGAGCCACTCGCCGAGCAGGTGCTGCTCCGCCTCGCTGAGCGTGCTCTGCTGCGGCAGCGCGGCGCGCAGTGCCCTGGCCGCGCCTGCGGGGCCGGGGTCCTGCACGGCTGGTTCATCCGTGGTGACGGCGGTGACCATGGACTCGCGCATGGCGGTCAGCAGGGCCGGGTCGCGCCCGTCCTCGGGGAGTGACAGCCAGGTGAGCACGGCGCCGCGGGCGGTGGCGTGGATGATGGCGGCGGCGAGCGGTTCGTCGACGCGGAGCCTGCCCGCCGCGGCGATGCGGCGGATGCGCCCGTGGAGCATCTCCATGCCGGCCCTGTGCGCGGGTGAGTCCGTGCCGCGCCTCGGCTCGCCGTACAACATCGCGTAGAGCGCCGGGTTGGCGAGCCCGAACTCGACGGCGAGGTCCCAGCCCGCCCGCAGGTCGTCGACCGGGTCGTCGGGGATGGGGACGGCGCGCTTGGTCTCGATGAACCGGGTGTAGCCGTGCTCGGCCACCGCGTCGAGCAGGCCGTCCATGTCGTCGAAGTGGCGGTAGATCGCGGGGGGCTGCACGCCGGCCGCGGCGGCGACCGCGCGGGTGGTGACCGCCTCGCGTCCCTCGCGTGCCAGAAGGCCGGCCGCGGCCTCGACCACCCGCCGGCGGGTCAGCTCGCGTCCTCCGCCCTCCGGTGTGGAGCCCGGCGAGGTGTCCGCCCTTGTCCGCATGGATGCAACGATACCGCTGCGCCCGTATCGGTGTTCACTGTCATGTCGCGAGCAGTCGGTGATCGGCCGGGCGGACGCCGAGCTGGGCTACGCGTCGAAGAGCGCGTTCAGCACCGCGTTCAAGCGGGAGGTGGGGCATCGCCGCTCCGCCACCGCTACCGCGTGCGCGGCGAAGCACGCCGCGGCCTGGGCCTCGGCGGCGCGGGAGAGTGAGGGCTTCCCCACGCCGCCCTGAGGGTGTCTGCGCAGGCAGGCACATCGGCTGGTCCCCGCGATGTCCTGCCGCTACTGTGCCGCTCATGGCGACCCTGCGAGAGCTCGAAGACCAGGGTGGCGGGGGCGCCGCCTGGTGTCCAGCGGCGGGTTCACCCGGCTCCTCTTGGCGGGCTCCCACCTGGGACGACGCTTGCTGATCGGCCGCCTGCCGCTGTAGGAAGGCCGTATGTCCGTCGAAGGTGAACGCCCGGCCGTCGACCACCGCGTGGAGGACGCGCTGTGGGCGGCGAGGAAGTACTACCTGCACGGCGTCACGATGG
The DNA here is from genome assembly GCF_009908215.1 of Nonomuraea sp. K271. NCBI lineage: Bacteria > Bacillati > Actinomycetota > Actinomycetes > Streptosporangiales > Streptosporangiaceae > Nonomuraea > Nonomuraea sp. K271. Next base: position 55,198 of record NZ_JAAAHR010000015.1, read on the forward strand.
ACACGATCGCCAGGGAGCTCGGCGCCTCACGCTCGACCGTGTCCAGGCTGCTCGCCTACGCGCGTGACGTCGGCCTGGTCGAGATCCGCGTGATGCCGCCCCGCACCCGGTCGACGCGGAGTGAGGCCGAGCTCGCCGGACGGTACGCCGTGCACGCGCACGTGGTGCCGGTGCCGACGACCGCCTCGACGGTGGAGCGGCTGGAACGGTGCGCCGTCTACACGGCACGGCTGCTCACCTCGGTGTTCGACTCCGACATGATCATCGGCGTGTCATGGGGCACGATGGTCAACGCCATCAGCCGCTGCCTGGTGCCCAAGGAGACCACCAACTGCCAGATCGTGCAGCTCAACGGCCTCGGCAACGCCCGTACGACGGGCATGCACTACGCGGGCTCCATGTTGTCCGCCTTCGGGGCGGCGTTCGGCGCTTACGTGCAGCAGTTCCCCGTACCGCTGTTCTTCGACTCACCGCGGACCAAGGAGCTGCTGCTGCGCGAGCGCAGCGTGCGCTGGGTCGTCGAGCTGCAGCAGAGCGCCGACGCGGCGCTGTTCAGCGTGGGCACCGTGACCGACGGGATACCCAGCAGCCCCTACCTGAGCGGCTATTTCCTCGACGAGGGCGACTTCGCCTCGCTGGCGGAGGACGGCGCCGTCGGCGACATCGCCACCTCGTTCTACCGGCTGGACGGGACGCACGACCGCGTCAGGTTCAACGCCAGGACGAGCGGGCCCGACCTCGACCAGTTCCGGCAGATCAAGCACCGGATCTGCGCCGTGTCGGGCGACCACAAGGTCGACGCCCTGCACGCGGCGCTCACCGGCGGCTACGTCACCGAGCTCGTCGTCGACGAGATCACCGCCCACGTTCTGTTGGAGCGGCATCCCTGAGCGCGGCCGGCGCGCCGCCGTCGCTCTCCTCGCCGGCCCTGCCGAACGGTACGCCGCGGCCCTCCCTGACCACCAGCGCGCCGGCGATCGCGACGGCGCACATGACGACCATCAGCGCCGAGATCGCCCATGTGCCCTGCGTGCGCGCGGTCAGGAACGCCGCGATGAACGGCAGGGTGCCGCCCGCGGCCGCCGCGGCCAGTTCCCGGCTCGCCGCCACTCCCGTGAACCGCATCCGGGTCGGGAACTGCTCCGGCAACATCGACGCCTGCGAGCCCAGCATCAGGTCGTTCGCGAACGTCAGCACGAGGAGCATGGCCAGCCACACCAGCAGCACGTTGCCGGTGTCGAGCAGCCAGAAGAACGGGAACGCGGCGACGGCGCACAGCGCGGCTCCCGCGATGAACACCGGCTTGCGCCCGAACCGGTCGGACAGCGCGCCGCACAGCGGCAGCGTGACGAGTTTGATCGTGTTGGCCACGAGCAGTCCACCCGTGGCGACCGCCGCGGCCAGGCCGACGTTGTCGGTGACGTACGACAGCGCGTAGACGCTCGGGATGTACGTCGCCACGTTCGGCCCGACGCTGACCAGGAAACCCTTCAGCAGCGACCCCGGCGCCTCCCGCAGCACCGCGACCAGGGGCGCGGCGCTCCGGTCGCCGGCCTTGACGCTCTCGGTGAACGCCGGCGTCTCGTCCACCCGTGACCTGATGTAGAGGCCGACCGGCAGGATCAGGATGCTGACGAGGAACGGCACCCGCCAGCCCCAGCCGAGGAACGCGTCCTGGGCCAGCCACGTGAACGGGGTGAACACGAGGGTGGCGAGGATGACGCCGAGCGCGTTGCCCGTGGGCGGGATCGCGGCGAACAACCCGCGACGGCCGGGAGGCGCGTGCTCGGCGGCCATCAGCGCGCCGCCCGCGTACTCCGCTCCCGCGCCGAGACCCTGCGTGATCCGCAGCAGGACGAGGATCACCGGGGCGGCGACGCCGATCGACGCGTAGTCGGGGATCAGGCCGATCGCCGTCGACGAGACGGCCATCACCGTCAACGTCACGACGAGCACGAACCGCCGTCCGTACCGGTCGCCGAGGTGGCCGAAGAGCATGCCGCCGACGGGGCGGGCGAAGAAGCCGACCGCGAACGTGCCGAGCGAGGCCAGTGTCGCCGCGAGCGGGTCGCCTTCGGGGAAGAACACCTTGCCGAACACGAGCGCGGCCGCGGTGCCGTACAACATGAAGTCGTACCATTCGAGCGCGGTCCCGATCGTGCTCGCGGAGACCACGCGGCGGATCATCGTCCGCCTCCCGGCCCGCCGCTCGCGGCCGGGAGCCGCTCGGCCCGCGGGCCGAGGTAGGCGCCCTGGTCGAGCAGCCGCTGCTGGAGCGCGGGCACGTCGACCCGCCGCGGCGCGACGCCGGCGGCGACCGCCATCGCCGCGCCCAGCCCCGCCGCCTCGCCCATCGCGAACGACGGTGGCATCACCCGCACGGCGGCCAGCGCCTCGTGGGTCGCGGAGATGCACCGGCCGGCCACGAGAACACCGTCGAGCTCCACCGGGAGCAGGCTGCGGAACGGGATCTCGTAGATGTTCGCGGTCGGCGGGATGCCGTCCTCGAACGGCCCGTCGCCGCTGACCGGGCTGTGGATGTCGACCGGGTAGCCGGCCACGGCCACGACGTCGTCGAAATGTTTCCCGTCGACGAGATCCTCCAAGGTCAGGACGTACTCACCGACGATACGTCTGCTCTCGCGCACACCGACCGTGGCGGCGGTGTCGAGCAGCTTGGCCTCCTCCAGGCCCGGCAGGTTCTCGTGGAAGAACGTCATCAGCTGCCGCACCTGCCGCCGGCCGAGCACCTCGGCTCGGGTCAGGTCGCCGACGTCGGTGCCGTTCATGCCGAGGACCCTCGTGGTGTTGATCCGCCAGACGCCCGGCTCCAGCGTCTTGAACAGCTGGACGCCGCGGCGCGGGATCGGGAACCGGCCCTCCCCGCGGGCCCGCTCGACGATGCCCTGATAGGGGAACAGCTCGTCGGGGTGCGCGTCCTGGTAGGCCTGCACCTTGGCGTCGTCGACGTTCGACACCCGGAAGAACACCGTCATCGGCTGCACGGCGCCGTCGCTCGACCGGCCGTACTCGTAGGCGGCGCCCCCGCGCGCCGCCACGTCGCCGTCGCCCGAGCAGTCCACGGTGACCGTGGCGGGCACCACGGCCAGCCCGCTCTTGTTCGCGACGACGACGCCCGTGACCTGCCCGTCCGCCACCAGGGTGTCGGCGACGAAGCTGTGCAGCAGCAGCTCGACCCCGGCCTCCAGGCACATCTCCATCGCGACCTGCTTGGCGATCTCGGGGTCGAACGGCGTGACGGCTTCGTGCCCGAACACCATGAATCCGGAGTACTGGCTTCCCGCCCTGGTGCGCGAAGGGTGGACCGCTCCACCGGCGGCCTCCATCCTGCGGACGAACTCGTCGAAGACGCCGCGGATCAGCTGCGTGCTGCCGTCCAGCGAGAACGACGTCATGCAGGGGCCGACCAGCCCGGCGGTCAGGTTGCCGCCGAGGAAGCCGAACCGCTCGACGAGCCGTACGGACGCCCCGGCCCGTGCAGCGGCGATCGCGGCGGCCAGGCCCGCGGGCCCGCCTCCCACGACGAGGACGTCCGTGGGCTCACCGACCGGGATGTCGCGCGTATAGCGGAGGGCAGTCGAATCCATGCGCGCCACTGTGACTTCTGCGTGCACGGATGGGCAAGAAATATGCACGAACGTGCACAGAGCACGTTTTGTACGGTCAAATCTCCAGGGCAGCGATGAGTTCCGGGCGCGTGCCGGGTCAGCATGTCCGACACCGCACGTACTGAGGAGGGACCATGACCACCAATGCGCTACCGCCCGTGGTCGACGCCGCCACCTGGCAGCATCGGCTCGACGAGCTCCGCGCCAGGGAGAAGGCCGCGACCAGGGAACTCGACGCCATCGCCGCCCAGCGCCGCCGCCTCCCCATGGTGGAGATGCCCGACTACACCCTCGAAGGCGAGAAGGGGCCGGTCCGGCTGGCCGACATCTTCGACGGCAGGAGGCAGCTGATCGTCTACAACCACATGTGGTTCCCCGGTGAGGAATGGCAGTGCTCGGGCTGCACGGGATTCACCTCCCAGTTCACCCGGCTGGAGTTCCTCGGCGACTACGACGCCCGGTTCGTCATCGTCACCCAGGGCCCCATCGAGGAGGCGCTCGCCTACAAGCGGCGGGTCGGCAACACGATGACCTGGTACTCGACCGCGAACAGCCCGTTCGGCGCCGACGTGGGGGCGCCTCCCGGCGGAGGCTTCGCGGTCAACGTGTTCCTGCGCGACGGCGACACCGTCTACCGCACCTGGCACACCAACGGCCGCGGCGTCGAGCAGCTCAGCCACACCTTCGCGCTGATCGACGTGCTGCCGTACGGGCGGCAGGAGGAATGGCAGGATTCGCCCGACGGCTGGCCGCAGTCACCCGCCTACAGCCGGTGGCCCGAATCCCCGGACATCGCCGCCCGCTACGGCCCCGCCTGAGGTTCCGGGCCCGCGGCGCGTCGCGCCGCTCAGTACAGTGTCGGCATGGCAGGCGAGCAGGTGAGTGCCCGGGTGGACAGCTGGATCTGGTCGGTGCGGCTGACCAGGACGCGCTCGATCGCGTCCGACGCCTGCCGGGGCGGCCACGTCCGGGTCAACGGGGTGCGCGTGAAGCCCGCGCACGCCGTACGCGCCGGTGACGAGATCCGGCTGCGGCACGAGGGGCGCGAACGCATCGTGGTCGTCTCCCGGATCATCACCAAACGGGTCGGCGCCGCCGTGGCCGCCGAGTGCTACGTCGACAAGAGCCCTCCGCCGCCTCCCCGTGAAGAGACGGTGACGGTGGCCGTCCGCTCCCGCGGCGCGGGACGCCCCACCAAGCGCGAACGCCGCAGCATCGACAGGCTCCTCGGCCGCCGCGAGTGACCGCGGGCTGTGCGGCGTCGGGCGACCCGGCGTCGCGTCAACGGGTCGGCGGGCGGGGCCGGTTCCACCAGAGAGAGAGGGACAGGGCGGCCGTGACGAGGAGACCGCCGGCGGCGGCGAACGCGGCGGCGGTGTCGACCCGCTGGGTGATGACGGTGAAGGTGCCGGGCAGGGCGTCGAGGGCGTCCTGGAGCTGGTCGGCGTTCTCGGCGCGGTGGTAGGAGCCGCCGGTGGTCCGGGCTATCCGCTTGAGCGCGGGCTCGTCGAGCATGCGCACGTTGCGGCCCCTGTCGAACCCGCCGCGCCCGCTCATCCCGTCCCACCTGCCATAGCCACGGCCGTCGAACTGCGAGTTCTCGCAGACCATGGGAGCCGGACTCGTGCTGCCGAAGCCGATGGGGAAGACGCGGACGCGCCGCAGGGCCGCCTCCTGAGCGGCGGTCTGCGGGTCGACGCCCTGCGTGTTGGCGCCGTCGGTGAGGACGACGATCGCGGCGCCGGCGTAGCCGGACTTCCCGCCGGGAGGGTTCGCCCCCGCGGGGGCGACCGACGGGTCCACCTCGGCGATGGCGTCGATCGACGCGAGCATGGCCTGCCCGATCGCGGTGCCGCGGCCCACGGTGAGACCGTCCAGCGCCTCGATCAGCGCGTCGGTGTCGTCGGTGGGAGACACGAGCAGACCCGCGCTGCCCGCGAAGGTGACCAGGCCGATGCGCGGCCCGCCCCGCTGCGACTCGATGAACTCCGCGGCGGCCTTCCTCGCGGCGGTGATGCGGTTGGGATCGACGTCCGTGGAGCACATGGAGCCGGAGGTGTCGAGCGCGAGCAGGATCGTCGCCGACGTCTGCGGCACTGGCACCGACGCCTGCGGCCGCGCGGCGCCGACCGCGAGCAGCGCCAGCCCGGTCACGAACAGCGCCGCCGGGATCTTCCGCGTCCAGCGGGTACGCCCCGGCAGCGCGGTGCGTACGAGCGCGATCGAGGTGACGCGCACGGCCGCCCGCCGGCGCCGCCGCCGCATCCACCAGCGGATGGCGAAGATCAGCGGAATGATCAGTACGGACAGCAGCGCCCACGGCCAAGAGAACACCATCTAGATCACCCGTCCCGACCGGAGCACGGTGACCGCCGCTCCCGCGGCGAGCAGCGCAAGGGCGAGCCCGATCAGGGCGCCGGCGAGGGGCAGCGGCTCGTCGGAGACGGTCAGCCGCAGGTCGATCGTGTCGGCGATCCCGTCGAGCCGCGCGGTGTCGGAGGCGGGATGGTAGGCGCCGCCGGTGGTCTGCGCGATCACGGTGAGGGGTTCCTCCTCCAGCGAGGTCTGCAGGTGGTAGCCGTCGACCTTCACCGTGGCCCCGGCCGTGGTTCCGACCCCGACGGTGTGGACGTGCACGCCCGCCTTTTGAGCGGCCTCGGCGGCCCGTTCGACGTCGCCGCCCTGGTTCTGCCCGTCGGAGAACATGACGATCGTCGCCGACGGCCAGTAGCCGAGGTCGGGCGTCTCCCCGTCGCGGCCGACGGCCACCTCCTTGCCGCTGATCACCGACAGCGCGGCCGTGATGGCCGTGCCCAGCGAGGTGCCGCCGGTGAGCTTCAGCCGGTCGATGGCCTTGAGCGCGAGCGAGTGGTCGCGGTCGGGCCTGGCGGTGGTGAGCGCGCCCCGCTCGAACGCGACGACCCCGATGTCGACGCTGTCGGGCTGCGCCGCCACGAACGCGCGGGCCGCCCGCTGCGCGGCGGCCAGTCGGTTGGGGGCGACGTCGTCGGCGCCCATGCTGTTGGAGACGTCGATGGCGAGGATGACGGTGCCCGCGGTCCGCGGCACCGGCACCATGGCCGCCGGTCCCGCGGTGGCGACCGCGAGCACCGCGACGCCGGCGATCGTCAACCCGACCCCGAGGTACGCACTCCGGCCGCCCCGCACGGCGATCCCGGCCGCGGCGAGTGCGGCCGCGCGCCGGCGCGCCGAGACGACGGCGGCCCAGGCGAGCGCCGCCGTCACGAACAGCCCGACGGTCAGCAGCAGCGGGGAGGACAGGGTCATGAGGTCTCCTTCCCCGGCACCATGCGCCGCCCGGCGGCCCCGGTCATGGTCGCCGGTCCCGGGTCCGGGCGACGACCTCGACGAGCGCCTCGGCCAGGTCGCGGTCGGTGTCGACGCGGTGCACGGGCACTCCCGCCCTGCGCATGCCGGCCGCCAGCCTGGCGTCGCGGTCGTCGACGGCCTCGCGGAAACGTACGCGCAGCAGCGGGTCGGCGGAGTCGACGACGAGCTGCTCGCCGGTCTCGGCGTCCTCGACCACGATCAGCCCGGCTTCCGGCAGCACGTCGTCGGCGGTGTCCACGATCCGCAGGGCGACCACCTCGTGCCTCCGGGCCAGGCGCCGCAGCGAGCGTTCCCAGTCGCCGTCGCCGATGAAGTCCGACAACACGACGATGAGGGCGCGGCGGCGGGCGAGCCGGCCGGCGGCGTCGAGCATCTCGGCCAGGTCGGTGGTGCCGCCGCCGCGGGTCTCCGAGGTGCGTCGCAGCTCGGCGCCGATCCGCAGCGCGTGCCGCCGTGAGGTGCCGGGCGGCACGACGCGCACCATCCCGGTGTCGAACAGCAGGGCGCCGACGCGGTTGCCGCCGCGGCCGAACAGCCGGGTGAGGACGAGCGCGAGCTCGGTGAGCACGTCGTGCTTGCCGCGTCCCGGCAGGCCGGCCACCATCGACGCCGACCGGTCGAGCACGAGCCACACCGTCAGCTCGCGGTCCTCGGTGAACACGCGCACGTGCGGCTCGTCCAGGCGCGCGGTCACGTTCCAGTCGATGTGCCTGGCGTCGTCGCCGTCGCCGTACGCGCGCAACCCGGTGAAGTCGATCCCGGTCCCGCGGTACGTCGTGCGGTGGGCGCCCTGGAGCCGGCCGTCGAGCCTGCGGACGACCTTCCACTCCAGGCGGAGCAGGAGCTTGTCGGGGGCGGTGGCCATGGCTCAGCGGTTCTGCAGGACGACGTCGGGCGACCGGACCGCTCCGAGCACCCTGGTGATGATCGTGTCGGCGTCGACGTCGTCCGCGAGGGCCTCGTACGACAGGACGAGGCGGTGGCGCAGCACGTCGAGCGCGAGTTCGGCCAGGTCGTGCGGCAGGGCGTAGTCGCGGCCGCGCAGGAACGCCAGCGCCCGTGCTCCCGTGACGAGCGCGATGGACGCCCGCGGGCTCGCCCCGTGGGTGACGTACCGTTCGAGTTCGCCGAGCCCGCCGGTCGCGGGGGAACGTGTCACCGCCACGAGCCGGACGGCGTAGTCGACGATCGCCGGGTCGACGTACACCTCCTGGGCGCGGGCCCGCATCGCGATCAGGTCGTCGGCCGTCACCATGGCCTGCGGCGGCTCCGGCGGGCGCAGCGCCCGGTCGACGATGGCCTGTTCCTCCGCCTGCGTCGGATAGTCGACGATCACCTTCATCATGAAACGGTCGACCTGCGCCTCGGGCAGCGGGTAGGTGCCCTCCGACTCGATCGGGTTCTCCGTCGCCATGACGAGGAACGGCTCGGGCACCCGGAAGGTCTCACGGCCGATCGTCACCTGGTGCTCCTGCATCACCTCCAGCAGGGCGCTCTGCACCTTGGCTGGAGCGCGGTTGATCTCGTCGGCCAGCAGCAGGTTGGTGAACACCGGGCCGAGTTCGGTCCTGAACTCGCCGGAGTGCTGGTGGTAGACCCGCGTGCCCACGAGGTCGGCGGGCACCAGGTCGGGGGTGAACTGCACACGCTGGAAGTTTCCGGCGATCGCGGCGGCCAGCGACCGTACGGCCAGCGTCTTGGCCAGGCCCGGCACGCCTTCGACGAGCAGGTGGCCGTCGGCGATCAGCGCGACGGCCATGCGCTCCAGCAGGACGTCCTGCCCGACGATCGTACGTTTGACCTCGAACAGCACGTGTTCGAGCGGATGAGCCGGCTCGGGGGACTTCGTCGAGGTCATCTGTGGTCCTTCTCGTGAGGCTTCGATCAGATCTCGGGCCCGTCGCCGGGCGGCCCGTCGCCTTCCGTGCCGCCCAGGGCCACGCCGATGGGCACCGCGAACGCGATGCCGGCGAACGCCTCGTCGCCTCCCGGGTCGGCGATGGAGACGACGATCCCGACGACCAGGCCGCGGGCGTCGAGGAGCGGACCGCCGGAGCTGCCCGGGTTGACCGACGCGTCGAACTGGATGAGCCCGCGCAGGTCGCCTTCTTCCTTGCTCCGTTCGGCGCTGCGGTTCAGGCCCGACACGACGCCGGTGGAGACGCTGTACGTCAGGCCGAGCGGATTGCCGATCGCGACGACGGGCGCGCCCACGGCCACGGCCCCGCCGAGCGTCGCGGGGACGACGATCTCCGGCAGCTTGGCGGGTTTGAGGGTCGCGACGTCGCGTGCGGGGTTCGAGGAGGCGACCGCGGCCTTCGCCCTGGTGCCGTCGGAGAAGGTGAGGTCGACCTCCTTGGTGCCCTTGATGACGTGGTGCGCCGTCAGGATCGTCCCGTCGTCGGCGGCGATCACCCCGGTTCCGAGCGACTTCCCCGCCTGGATGACCACCACGGACGGCCCGACCCGCTTGAAGACGTCGGGCACGGCGAGCGTGGCGCTGGGCGTCGGCGTCGGGCTCGGCCTGGGCGCGGCTGCCTCGCCGCTGCCACCGCCGCCCCCCAGCCAGTACGCCAGCACCGCCACGACGACCAGGACGCCGCCCCCGATGACCATCCGCCGGGCCTTTCCGGCCACGGCTCCGTGAGCTTGCTGAGCCTCGGCCGCACCGGCCTCCTGCGGCACGCGCTCCATCGCCCCATAGTCATAAATTTCAGTCAAAAGTGCCACAAAGTCCGTCTAAGAACTCCATGAGAACCGCCCCGCCCGCTGGGCCTCCTGGACAGCCGCGACAGTCGTGCACCGCGACACCGGTTCGGGATACGCTGTCCGATCCCACCGCAATCCCGTCGTTCAGGACTTAACAGTGGAACTCCCCCCGCATCTGGCCAGCGTGCACGACCTCGTGAAGGATGTGGCACCCCTCGGCCTGCCGGACGAAGAGGAACGCATGAAGGTCGCCCGTTCGTGGGTCGATCTCGGCCTCGAGCTGCACAAGTCCTCGGGCGAGGTCGAGTCGGCCGCGCGGCGCGCCTGGACCGCCAACAAGGGCGGCGACGTCACGGCGTTCCAGGCCTCCTGGGAGGACGAGCACGGCCCTGGACGCCGGCTGGAGGCGGGCAGCAAAGGCGCGTTGCTGACCGGCCTGGGGACGATGGCAATCGTGATCCTCCGGGTGGTGTGGAAGGCGTACGTCACCTACGTCGTGGCGATCCTGGCCGCCTCACTGCTCGCCTCTCTCGCGGCGGGCCCGGCGAGCACGGTGATCCGGTACACCCGAGTCATGGGAGCGCGTCGCACGCTGACACAGATGAGAACGAAGTTCCGGCAGCAGACGGCGCTGGTCGTCCGTGACACGCTTCACCGAGCCAGAATGCTCGCTTATGCGGCGGCGCCCGTGTTCGCGGCTCCGGTGTTCGTCTCGGCCACGAACCTGCGGGGACTCGGGACGTTGCGCTCGAACGAGGAGGCACAGCGTCTGACCGAGGAGGTGCTTCGTGAGACTCCCGCGGGCAGGGCAGCGCTCGCCTACGCCAAGGACCACGGCATCACCGTGGTCTACCAGGGGGACAGCCTCGAAGGCGCTCTCGGGGGCTACACGGACGCCCTGAATGTGATCGCCCTGGACTACGCGGGCCGGACGCCCGAGCAACTTGCCGAGGTGTTTGTCCACGAGGTGAACCATGCCCGTACTGACGGCGATCCGTACCCGATCGGGATGGATCGGGACGAGTACGTGAAGGCGGCCATCGAGGAGGAGGTCGACGGGGAGGTCAAGGCGCACGAGATGCGGATGCAGCTGGCGGCCGCCCGCGGAGAGCCGGAGGACTGGAGCAGCGACTACGGGTTCGCGTACAAGGACGCGGTCGGCCGGGAGAACGACCAACGGCAGCAGCAGCACCTGCCCCCTCTGTCCGCCGAAGCGGAGCGGCGCGTCGGGGACGAGGCCGGTCGCGAGGCGCTGCGCGAGTGGGCGCGGTCCGCCGGCTATGAGGAGCAGTTCGAGCAGCAGTGGAAGCGTCGCTATCTCCGGCCTGTGGCTGACGCTGCCACACCGGATTGGTGAGTTGTGCTCGCGCACCGACTAGGATCCGCGGATGGCTCGTGCACGTAACGACGATCAGGAAGTCGACCACACCAGCCTTCGAGCCGCCGGCGACGTGGTCCAGGAGGTGGCCGGACGCCTCGACGACCTCGCCGGGCAGACGTTCGCCGGCGCAGGCAGGCACCCGGTGAGCGACGTCATGGAGCCCAGTGCCGAGTTCGACGCCGAGTACGCGGACCTGCTGCGGATGATGCCGCAGGCGTACACGTCGATCGTCGAGCACCTGGGCCGGGTGGCCGACGGCATCATCGAGCACTCCGACAACCACAGGCGGGCCGAGCAGGCCAACAAGGCGATCATCGAGGACGTCTGAGCGCGTCCGGGCCCGCCGGATTCAGCGGCTTCCTCGCAAGCGTGCCTGCGCGAACGTGGCCAGGACGGCGACGGCGCAGGCCGTAGCGGTGAGGGCGCCGTACCCTCCGGCGGACATGATCACGGTGGACAGGAGGCCGGCGCCCGCCGCGACGGTCCAGACGGCGGCGTCGACGGCTCCCTCGACGTGCGGCCGTTCGACCTCCGGCAGGTCCCTGGCCAGATGGCCGCTGCCGGCGACGAAACACAGGTTCCAGGCGTAGCCCAGCAGGAACAGGGCCACGGGCCGTACCGGCGGGAAGGCGGCGGATCCCGCCGAGACGACCAGCAGGAGCAGCCCGGCGAGCATCACCGGCCGGGCGCCGAAGCGGTCGAACAGGCGGCCCGTCACCGGGGACAGCGCGAACATGCCCAGCGTGTGCGCGGACAGCGTCAGCCCGACCGCGCCCATCCCGTCGCCGTGCAGGTGCATCTCCAGCGGCGCGGCCGTCATCACCGCGACCATCACGACCTGCGCCGCCACCATGACGACCAGCGCGGACCGCGCGGCCGGCGTGCGGGCGAGCCGCCGTAAGGACATGCGCGGCGCGGCGGCGGAGCTCGCCCGCGCGGGCGCCGCTACGGAGGCCAGCGCCGCCATGGCGCAGGCGAGCCAGGCCAGCAGGAAAGGGCCCGACGCCGACGGTAGCCCCATCCCCGTGGCCGCGCCGCCGGACGCGTCGAGCAGCAGCGGGCCGCCGACGGCTCCGAGGGCGGCCGACCACACCACGACCCCGATGGCGAACCCCCGGCGATGCACCGGATGCAGCTCGGCGGCGGCGTACCGTGACAGTTGCGCCCCCGCGTTGCCGAGCCCGAGCAGCACCATCCCGGCGGTCAGGCCGATCATGTCGCCCGCCGCGACCCCGGCGACCGCCAGGCCGGCTCCGGCCGCCGCCATGACGTAGCCGGTGACCAGGGCCGCGCGCCGGCCCGCGCGGTTCGTCAGCCGGGTCAGCACGAGCGCGCCCGCGCCGGTCCCGACGATACCCAGCGTGGCCGGCACGCCCGCCCAGCCCGTCCCGAGCCGGTCCCCCGCGACCAGCGTGCCCGCCACGCTCGCGACCGCCATCGCCGCGTTCATCAGCGCGGTGCCCGAGCACAGCGCCGCCATCGGCCGTCTTGTGCGGGTCGCCCGGCCCGCTGACACCTCCACAATCATGGTCTTCACGATAGGAACGCCGCATGCGCCGTTGAATGGGCGAACAACGGCATTCAGCGCTGTGCGCCTCTGGGTCACAAACCATCCGACATGCGAAGCTTGGCACATGGAAAGACCGCTGGATCAGACGGACTGGCACATCATCGGCGAGCTCCAGCGCGACGGGCGGCTCTCCTTCAACCGGCTCGCCCAGCGCGTCAACCTCTCCGCGCCCGCCGTGGCCGAACGCGTACGGCGGCTGGAGGAGTCGGGGGTGATCACGGGCTACCAGGCGCGCGTCGACCCGGCGAGCGCCGGGCAGCCGCTGACGGCCTTCGTCCAGATGCGCTGCGCGCACGGCCGCTGCCTGCTCAAGACCACGGCCGCCGAGGACCTGCCCGAGGTCACCGAGGTGCACAAGCTGAGCGGCAGCTGGTGCACGATGCTCAAGGTGCGGGTCGCCTCGATGCCGCACCTGGAAGGACTGCTCGAACGGCTGGGCGAGCACGGCGAGATGAACTCCCACGTCGTGCTCTCGACACCGTACGAAGGCCGCCTCGTCGAGCCTCAGCCCTCGCGTGACCGTCCGGTGACCGCCTCGCAGGGCTGGACGCGCCGTCACCCGGGCGGTCGCGCGTGAACACCCGCTCGGCGTACGGCAGAAAGGAGACGTGACCGTGGAACGAGTGCTCGTGATCGGCCTCGATCCCGCCAGGATCGAGGGTTATGACCCGGAGCCGGTCCAGGCTGCGCTGGCCCGCGGCCGGGCCCGTTTCGACGACCTCGGCATCGAGGCCGACTACTGCCTGGTGGCGCTCGACGAGCACGCCGAGGCGGCGATCGTGGAGGCCCTGACCCGCGACGACTACGCCTGCGTGGTGATCGGGGGCGGCATCCGTACACACGAGCCGCTGCTCGGGTTCTTCGAGACGGTGATCAACCAGGTCAGGCGGCACGCGCCCGGCGCGGCCATCGCCTTCAACACCCGCCCCGACGACTGCGCCGACGCGGCTCTGCGGTGGCTGCGTCAGAGGTGAAGGCCGCGCGTCACATCGTCTCCAGCGCCATCATCATGAGGAGTACGCAGAAGGAGCACCCGCCGACGAGCACGACCCCCGAGGCGGCGAGCGCGAGCTTGGCCGTGAGCAGGCGCCGCACGACCAGATGGACCACCACGGTCCCCAGGAAGGCGAACAGCGGGAGCCAGGGCACGAACAGGCAGGCGCCGCCGACGAGGACGGCGCAGGCCAGTGCGACCGCCGCCCTCGCGCCGCCCCGCAGGTCACGGCGGGTGACCGCGTAGGTGATGCCTCCGGCGAGGACGGTACTCACCGAGACCATCGCGATGATGATGTCCATGAACATCCTCCGAATAGGCGGACTTATGGCCATCAGGTGTGACCCCGCCGGCGACCAGAAGGTTCGATCTCGGGCGCCGACTTCGATCACGGCGATGGCCGGCGACCGGACCCGAGCACCTCTGCGACGTGCGCGGCCCATGCGATGGGATCGACCGCGAGGAACGGCTCGCCGGCCACGGTCGCGGGGGTCGCCCCGGTGAACGCCATGACGTCGCGGTGCAGGTGGGACTGGTCGGCGTAACCGGCGTCGGCCGCGACGAGGGCGGCGCCCTCACCCGCGACGAGGCGGTGGGCGGCGTGGTCGAAGCGCACCAGCTTCGCGGCGCGTTTGGGCGGCAGGCCGAGCTGCGCGCGGAACCGGGACCACAGGCGCTTGCGGCTCCAGCCGATCTCCCCCGCGAGCGCGTCGATCCTGACGACGCCGCGGCCGCCGACGATGCGTCTCCAGGCCCAGGCCACCTCCCCGTCCACGGGCGGTCCCGCCGCGCGCCGACGGGCGATCAGCGCGTCGACCAGGGCGAAACGCTCCTGCCACGACGAGGCCTCGGCCAGTCGCTCGCGGATCCGTGACGCCTCACGGCCCCACAGGTCGGCGATGGGCGCCACGGCGCCGTCGAGCTCGGCCGGTGAGACGCCGAGCACCGCCCGCGCGATCACCGGGGACAGGCGCACCTGCACACATTCGACCTTCTCGCCCCGTGCCCAGACCGCTCCCGCGGACCCGAGCCCCGGCCCGGCGACGATGCTGCCCCGCTGCCGCCGGCCCGGGGCGTGGTCGACGACGGGCGACCCATCGCCGAACTCCAGGATCAGCGTCACGGCCGGGTGCGGAACCATCCGGAGGGCGCCCAGGTCACGGACTCGGAACCCGGCCATGGTGGCCCCGCGAACCCGGCTGGGGCGCGTCGGGCACGCGACCTCCCACACCGCCTCGCCGTGCACGAACGTCCGCACCGTTTCATGCTAGGCGAGCCGCCTGAGGGGGAACATTCGTTCAAGCCACCCACGCGTACGGGTTGCGACAGTGGGCCTCATGACGATTCCCGACGGCGCACCGCGCGTGAACCCCGATGCCACTGAGAGCACGACGTTGTCCCTGGACGACGGCGACATCTATGTGTGCCAGGACGGCCGCCGCGACGCCCCCGCGCTTCTGCTCGTCCACGGATCCATGTCCTCGGCCCGCTCGTGGGACGCGCTGGTGCCGCTGCTGACCGGCTCCCATCGTGTCATCAGGGTCGACCTGCTCGGGCACGGCCGGTCGGCCAAGCCGGCCGACCGCGGCTACACGACCCCGGAGCAGGCCCGCAGGGTCGGCGTGGTGCTGGACCGGCTCGGCGTGGAGCACGCCGTGGTCGCCGGCCATTCCAGCGGCGGCGCGGTCGCCACCGCCCTCGCCGAGCAGCGGCCCGGCCTGGTGTCCGCGCTCGTGCTCATCAACACCGGGCCCAGCCTGGACGCCTTCGTCGCACCGCCCTCCCCCGCGATCACGCCGGCGCAGTGGCCGCCGGCCGACGAGCAGATCCGCCGGTTCGCGGCCCCCGCCTTCAGCCGCGCGGGCTTCGAGATCCCGGACGCGCTGCTGGACGAGGTCCGCAGCATGACGTTCCACACGCTCACCACGACGATGCAGGCCACCACCGAGTATCTGAAGGAGCGCACGCTCCCGGACCGGCTGAGGACGCTCGGCAGGCCGCTGCTGGTGATCTTCGGCGAGGACGACCGCAGATGGCGATCCTCATCCGCCGCCGACTACCGCGTCGTTCCCGGCGCGAAGGTCGAGCTGTTGCCCGGTCTCGGCCACACGCCCATTTTGGAGGACCCGTCGCGCACCGCCGCCCCTCTCCTGGCCTTCACCGCGGAACACGCCACGCGGCCGCACCGAACGGACGATGTCGTTTAGATTGCATGATGTTGCGGTTCGTGGCGTCAGAGACCGTGTTCTGACCTTCACGGCTCCCTCCTCCCGTTAAGGAACCTCCCATGAGTGTCCACGACGTCCAGACGATGCGGCAGGCGGTGCTCCGTTTCCTCGGCTCGCTCGACACCGAGCGCAGAGCCGCGGCGACGGCGGCGTTCGACTCGCCCCAACGCACCCAGTGGTCCTATCTGCCGGGCCCTCGTCCGGGGCTGCCGCTGGCGGAGATGACCTCCGCGCAGCAGGACCTGGCGCTCGCCCTGCTCGACGCCGGCTGCGGCGTGACCGGTGCGCGCACGGCGAGAGGCGTGATCGAGCTTGAGCGCATCCGGCGCCGCCTGGCGACCGGCGTCGAAGAGATCGACGGCGACCGCTACTGGTTCCGGGTCTTCGGCGACCCGCAAGGCGCCGACCCGTGGACGTGGCGGGTCAACGGTCACCACCTCGCCGTGCACATCACGGTCGTCGGCGACTCGATCTCCGTCACGCCGAGCTTCCTGGGCGCCGAACCCGCCATGGTGCTGTCCGGGCCGCAGCGGGGACTGCGGCTGCTCGCGGAGGAGGAGGACCTGGGCCGGGCGCTGCTCGCCGACCTCACGCCGCACCAGCGATCGATCGCGATCACCGGCGAGGTGGCTCCCGACGACGTGCTCACCCGCAGCGATCCCGTGGCCGACCTCGACGGCATCCCCCGCGGGCTGTCGTACGCCGACATGACCAAGCCGTCGAAGGACCTGCTGGAACGGCTCGTCCGCCGCTATTTCGAACGCGCCCCCGGCTGGTACGGCGAGACGTGCTGGCGCGAGGCGCTCGACGCCGGCCTCGACAAGGTGACGTTCGCCTGGATGGGATCCGACCAGCGCGGGCAGGGCCACTACTACTGCGTCGCCGGGCCCACGTTCCTGCTGGAGTACGACAACACCCAGGACGACGCCAACCACATCCACTCCGTGTGGCGCGACCTGCGTCACGACTGGGGCGAGGACCTGCTCGCGCGCCACTACGCCGAACACCACTGACCCGCTTCCCCGCGGAGCCGTGGAAGCGCCATGAGATTCCTCATCGTCGGCGGCAGCGGCCACCTCGGCCGGGAGGTCGCCCGGCAGTGCGTCTCGGCCGGGTACGAGGTGAACGCCACCTACCTCTCCCGGCCGGGCCCGGCCGAGGGCGTCGCGTGGTCACCGCTCGACGTACGCCGGAGGGAGGACGTCGACGCCGTGATCGCCGCGTTCCGGTCAGGACGTCTCTGATCATCGGTGCCGGCGACTCCCCGCACGAGGCTCTGGTGCACGCGCTCGCCACCGGCAGGACGACGGGAACGCTGTTCACCGACGACGTACGATGCCCCGTGCACGTCGCCGACCTGGCCGCGGCGCTGCTCGAACTGGCCGTCTCCGGCCATCACGGCATCCACCACGTCGCCGGTGCCGACGCGGTGACCCGTTACGAGCTGGGGCTGCTCATCGCCCGGCGCGACGGGCTCGACCCCGGCCTGCTGCCTCCGGGCCGGCGCGCCGACGCCGGCGTGCCCGGTCCGGCGGACGTGCGCCTGGAGTGCGGCATGACGCGGCGTCGGCTCCGTACCAGGCTGCGCGGCGCGCGGGAGTTCCTGAGGTGACATGACACCGGTGACCGCGCGCTGCGTCCAGATAGCGGCAACGCACCCACGTCCTACCGATATCGCAGCCGGCCTTGCCCGGATTGCGGACGCGCAACACCCTGAACTGACCAGGGTCCGTGATGAGCGCCTGCACCTGGTCGAAGCATTGCAAAACCCCCTTGGTGGGATGGCGTTAGCAACCGCTACCTGGCACAGCTCTCGCTCTACGCCGCGGCGAAGAACGACGGAGCATCCGCGCGCCCCTCTGCTTGAGGACCGCTGACTTACTTAGCGATCAGTCCTGTAGTCCCAGGGCAAACCCACAGCTATCGCAGCACGCCAGCCGCAGCGATGGTTGTGGCCGGCCAACCGCCCGGCCACAACGGGCCTCTACCCCGGCAACAGCCGCATCCGGCGGTGGTCGGCGACCACGGCGACCGCACCGTGTTCACCTGCGATCTGACCACAGGTGAACGTGTCGCCCGTGCCATCGATCTCGACAGCGCCGCGCCCGAGGATCCGGATCCCGATGCCGAGGGGACCATGAGCTTGATCGCGCTGTGTCGCCTTCTCGAAGTGTCGGAATCAGAAGATTCAACGACACCCTCTGGTTGGACCCCGCAACCCCTCTCGAAAACCGGACATCGAGCGACGAACCGTGACGTCGGATGGCCGGTTCCGCACACGAATTGACGACAGGATTTCCCGACAGGAAAACGGGCTCCAGCCCTTCCCGAGGAGAGCCCGGTGCAGATCGTCTGCGCTATCTGACCGATACCGGCCGTCGCCTGATCACCATCAGTGCGAACCGTCAGGATGACCCCCAAGAGCCCAGCGGACAGGCGCCAGGAGACTGGGACGAGGACCTCACCTTGACGCTGTTCACCGGGGCGCTGACGGTGTCGCTTTGGAGTCCACCCTTGCCGGACTGAGACGGGAAACCCACCGCCGGCGCCGAAGCCGATGCCCCTCGCGGCGTGCGGCCAGGACGGCAGTCGATCACATTGAAAATGTATCTTCAGTTTGGTTTTATAGTCACACGCAACTCGGAAAAGGGAGAACGTGGACATGCGCGCCGTCATCATCGGAGCGGGAATCGCGGGCCTGGCCGCCGCGCTGCGGCTGCGTCAGGCAGGCTGGGAGACCTTGCTGGTCGAGCGGGCGCCTGAGCGTCGCCGTGGCGGTTACGCCGTCACCTTCGGGGGCATCGGCTACGACGGTGCCGAGCGGATGGGCATTCTGCCCGAGCTGAAGCGGCGCTCCTTCGTGACCCGTGAGCTGGTCTACCGCAAGACCAAGGGCGAGCGCCGGTTCGCGCTCAGCGGCCAGACCATCACCGCCGCCATGGGCAAGAAGGCGTTCAACATCCTGCGCGGCGACATCGAATCGGCGCTGTACGAGGCGGTCAAGGACGCCACCACGATCCGCTTCGGCACCACTATCACCGCCATCGAACAGGACGCCGACGCCGTGCACGTCACCCTCAGCGACGGCACGGTGGAGCACGCCGACCTGCTGATCGGCGCCGATGGGCTGCACTCGGCGACACGTGCCCTGGTCTTCGGCCCGGAGGAGAACTACCGGCTCGACATGAAGCACCGGGTTGCCGTCTACATGATGGAGGAGCGGCCGGCCGAACTTCCCGTGGGAACCACGGGTTCCATCAGCGCGGGTGGCCGCACGTTCGCGGTGATCAGCGTCGGCGACGACCGCACGGCCGTCTTCTTCGGCTACCGGACCGACCCCAGCCAGGGGAAGCCTTCCCTGGAGGAGGTGCGCGCCATCTACAACGACATGGGCTGGCTGGTCCCGCAGGCCCTGGAGGGCCTGGAGACCGCGGACTCGGTCTACTTCGACTCCATCAGCCAGATGGTGGTCGACCGGTGGAGCCGCGGCCGGGTGGTGCTGCTCGGCGACGCCGCGTGGTGCGTCACGCTGTTCGCCGGCTACGGCTCCTCGCTGGCCGTCGGCGGCGCCGACCTCCTCGGGGCGACCCTGGAGCGCCACGGCGGCGACGTCCCGGCAGCGCTGGCGGAGTGGGAGGCGCACCTGCGGCCGGAAGCGGAGAAGAAGCAGAAACTCGGCCGCCGGGTCAAGGGCGTCTACGCACCCCCCAACCCGCTCCTCCTGGAGCTCACCCAGCTCCCGCTGCGGCTGTCGTCGTGGGGCCCGATCCGCCGGATGGTCGAGCGCAAATTCCAGTTGGAAGGTTAAGGAGATCGACATGCGAGTACTGGTCATAGGTGGCACCCACCATGTCGGCCGCGCCCTGGTGGAGACCGCGCTGCGGCGCGGCGACACCGTCTCCACCCTCAACCGCGGCCTGTCCCGCGCGCCCGCTCCGGGCGTGGAAGCCCTGGTCGCCGACCGCACCGACCCCGATGCGGTACGGCTGGCGCTGAGCGACCAGACATGGGACGCCGTGATCGACACCTGGGCCTGGGCGCCCAACGTGGTCCGCGACACGGCCCGGCTGCTGGCCGACCGGGCCGGGCACTACGGCTACGTTTCCAGCCGCGGCGTCTACGCCTGGCCCTGGCCGACCGGCGCGGATGAGAGCGCACCGCTGGTCGCCGGCGACCCCGGCAGCCGCGACAACGCCGACTACGCCGCGGCCAAGCGCGGCGGCGAACTGGCCGTGATCGAGTCCTTCGGCGAGCGCGCCCTGCTGGCCAGGGCGGGCATGATCCTCGGCCCGTATGAGGACGTCGGCCGGATTCCCTGGTGGCTACGGCGCCTGCAGCACGGCGGACCGGTCCTGGCCCCGGGACCGGCCGACGCGGCCGTGCAGTACATCGACGCCATCGACATGGCGTCCTGGATGCTGACGGCAGCCGAGCGCGGGATCGGCGGGGCGTTCAACCTCGCCGGGCCGCCCGGTCACACCACGATCGGCGCGCTGCTGGAGACAGCGCTGGAGGTGACCGGCTCCAACGCCGAGCTGGTGTGGGCTCCCGCAGAGGTGCTCGAGCAGGAGAACTTCCTGCTCGGCATGGAGTTCGGGCTGCGCTATCCGGGTGACTCCCATCCCACCGGCCTCCACGACGCCGACGTCTCCGCCGCGCTGGCAGCCGGGCTCACCCTCCGGCCGCTGCGCGAGACCATGGCCGACACCTGGGCGTGGCTGCAGCGCGAGGGGGATCCTGCTCCGCGCCCGGACGCCCCGTCCCCAGCCCAGTGGTTCGACCCGGACCAGGAGCGCCGCGTCCTGGACCTGGTTCGCGCACGCGACCACACGTGAAAACATTCGATCAATACGTTCACAAAGACATTGGAGGGTTCGGCTCATGCCTCCCGCTTTCTCCGCCGCGGAAAAGGCCCATATCACCAAGCTCCTGCTGGACAACGGCGAGCGGCTGTTCACCACCCAGGGCCTGCGCAAGACCTCCCTGGAGGACCTGGTCGCCGGCACCGGGATCGCCAAGAGCACCTTCTACGTCTTCTTCGACTCCAAGGAGGCGCTCTACCTGGACCTGATGCTCGCCCAGATGGCCGAGGTCAAAGGCAGGGTCATCGACCAGGCGCTGTTGAAGGAGTCCGACACCCGCGCCGGGCTTCGGGCCTTCCTGCACGCCACCATCGCCGAGCTGCGCGACAACCTCTTGTACAGCAGGCTCGTGACGCATCCCGAGGAGATGGACGCCGTGGTCAGGAAGCTGGACCCGGAGCGCGTGACCGCCGCACCGGACAACCCGGTCACCGCTCTAATGTCCTTCCTGACCGAGCACACCGACGACCTTGTCACCGACGACCCGGCCGTGATCATCGGTGTGCTGCAGGCCGTCCTCATGCTGCCTCTCCATCGAGACCGGCTGGCCAGCCCCGACCTGTACGCGAAGATCCTCGCCCTGCTCATCGACATCATCTCCTCCGGCCTCACCCGGCCCGCGGGTGCGTGACAACCACGCTGAGGCCACGGCCCCTGGGCCCTACTCGTGCCATCAAGAGATCATGTCCGGCCAAATAGCTCCCGAGTTCCCGTCCATTTACCGCCGGAACTTACACTCGACCGGCCCGCGTTCGGCAAGATCGCCGCCAAGGCGCACTCCGGCGACCCCCTGACGGTCTCGGAGCTGTTCCGGCTCTGCCGCGACCTGCTCGACATCCACGCCGTCCGCAACTGGTGCCAAGCCCGCGGCGACGCCTGGCGCGTCCTGTCCGGACCGCTGTCGAACTTCCACGACCTCGCCGCCAACGACGCCACCACCGCCGTCATCATCAACGTGATCACCACAGTCGGCCAGTTCCAGCGTGACATCCAGAACGAGCTCACCGTCGAGGGGATCACCGCCTCCGAGGCGAAGGCCGCTACCGCAGCCGGCCGCCCGCGCTGGACGGAGACCGGCGCGAGGACGTGCGGGCGGCCTTCCACGAGGGCACCTCGATGGGCCGCTCATCGAGGACCGTGCTGCAGCACGACCTGGCCCGTGGCAAGGTCCTGCGGGTCAGCATGTGCGACTGACCCTGGCTGGCCTGCTGCCCGAGCCGGGCCAGTGGCTGGCCTACCGCTACGACTTTGGCGACTGCTGGGACCACGACCTGGTGGTGGAGAAGATCCACCGGCCGGCCCCGAAGGGGCTCTACCCGCGCTGCAGCGCGGGCGGCCGCGCCTGCCCCCCGAAGACAGCGGCGGCCCCGAGGGGTTCGCCGACCTGCTGCGCACGCTGCGGCACAAGAAGGGCTGGAAGTACCGCCAGGCGCGCGACGTGCTGGGCACCAGCCGCTGGGACGGCGCGGCCTGGGACCGCCAGGAGGTCAACGACCAGCTCGGGACGGACGGTCCCTGGCGGTAGGGGACCGCGCTCGCTCCCCGTCGTGCATGTACACGGTTTCACGCGGGCCTGGCCGACGACGGCCACGCCGACACGCTGCAACACCTGGCCGACCCCGAGCACACCTCGGCAGCGATCGCCCAGCTGCGTCACCAGTTGCAGGAGATCAGCCCAACCTGCCCAGCGCCAGCGCCGTCCCCGGCCCCCGACGAGCCCGGCCCGCGCGACGACGCTGAGCAGGTCGCCGCCGACCGCGCGATGCTCGCCCAGGCCATGGCCGTGGCCCGCCGCCGACAGGACCGCCAGGAATGGACCGCCCGGCAGCGCGCCGGCGAACACGCCGCCGACGTGCCGGGATGTGCACGACGCAAGCGAGCCCCAGCGGGCGGACGCGCCTGACGAGGGCTCGCGGTAGCGACGACTGGCTCGGCTTCTGCTTGCGACGGCCGGGGCAGCCTTTCGCTTGTGCCGCCCAATCCGCCAGCCGGGAATTTGTGACTGACTGACTCTGGCAGCGCCGAGCAACCTACCCATCGAGTCTTTTTCTGCCAATCCGACAATGCCACGGATAGATAACGGCGAACCTTGTAGTGAACACACGTTCGCTGTCGCTAGCAGGCAAACGGTTCTCTGGAGGCAGCAGAATGTGATATCCGCCACATGCGAGGAGTACGACGTGGCGACGCAGATCGCCGTCTCCCACCATTACTGGGCGGTGGACGGCCGGCTCGAGACCCGTTCGACGCCGCATCGCTACGTGTGGCCGGCCGAACTCGACCTGATGGCACGGCTGGCCGGCATGACCCTGCGCGAGCGATGGGCGGGCTGGAAGCGCAAGCCGTTCACCAGCGACAGCCGCAACCACGTCTCGGTGTGGGAGAAGGCGTCGTGACTTCTTATCATCGCGGCATGACGCTGCCGAACCAGGAGCCGCGGCCCAGCCGGCGGGCGGTGCTCCTCGCCGCCGGTGGGCTGCTCGCCGGGTGCGCCGAGCAGCCCCAGATCGGCAAGGTCGACCTGCGCCTGGCCACCGGGCCGGCCGGGGCGGTCTACCGGCGCATCGGCGGCGTGCTGGCCGGCCACATCTCCGAGCAGGTGCCGGGCGCCACGGTGCGCACCGTGCCGAGCGGGGCGTCCACCGACAACATCCGCATGTTGCGGGCCGGGGAGGTGCAGCTCGGGCTGACCAGCCTGGACGCACTGATCAGCCCCGACGGCAGCGCGCCCGAGGGCCTGTCGGCGATATGCAGACTGTACGAGAGCCACCTGCATCTTGTGGTCATGGCCGGTTCGCCGATCGACGAGTTCAGTGACCTGAAGGGCAAGCGCGTCTCGCTCGGCGCGCGCGATTCAGGCACCGAGTTCACGTCACTGCGGGTGCTGGAGCTCGGGCCGGTGGACGCCGACGGCCGCTACCTCAGCCAGGCCGCGTCGGCGGCGGCGCTGCGCGACGGCGAGATCGACGCGATGTTCTCCCTCACCGGTGTCCCGACACCCGCCATCACGGAGCTGGCCCGGCGGCACGCGATCCGGCTGATCCACCTGGACGAGCAGGCGCCCGCGCTGTTCACGAGATTCCCGGGTCCCTACACCCCGGCCACGATCCCCGCGACCGCGTACACCGGGGTGCCCGCCACCCGCGCCGTCGCCGTGCCCAACGTGCTCCTCGCCCGCAACGACCTGCCCGGCGACCTGGTCCACGCCATCACCGACACGATCTTCACGCACACCGGCACGCTGCCCCCCGCCGCGCCGGGCGCCGCCGGAGCCGTTCCCGACGCCGTGCCCGAGGCGTGGCAGATCAACGTACGGACCGGGATCTCCACCGCGTCGATCCCGCTCCATCCGGGCGCGGCCGCCTGGTTCCGCGAACGCAAACGCTGACCCCGTAGGCGGATCGGGACGGGGTCCTCGGCTCAGGCGGGGGCCGGGGCCTCGGATGACGACGGCACCCGGGGCACGGCGGGCAACGCGACCACCGCGGCGAACCCGTGCCCCGGCCCGTCCGGGCGCGGCAGCCCGTCCTCCAGCCGCAGCTCGCCCCCGGCCGCGCCCACCAGGTCGGCGCAGATCGCCAGCCCGAGGCCGGTTCCTGGCACGTTCTGGTGCCGGGGCGAGCGCCAGAACCGCCGCAGCGCCTGGGCCCGCTCCGACGGGTCGATCCCCTGCCCGTCGTCACGGACGATGATCGTGACCACCCCTCCGGCCCCGGAGCCGTCACCGGCGTTCGCTGGATCGATCCGGGCGGTCACCTCCACCACCCGGGCGTCCGACAGCCGCAGCGCGTTGCTGATCAGCTCGTCCAGGATGCTGCCCAGCCCGCCCGACGGCTCCAGCAGCCGCAGTCCCGGCGGCACGTCGACCGTCAGCGTCTGTCCCGCCGTCTCCGTCAGTGCCCGCCACCGCTCCACCCGGGTCGCCAGCACGGCGTCGAGGTCCACCGGCGACGCCGTCCGTATGCTCTCCATCCGCGCGCTGGCCTGCAGCGCGTTCAGCATGCGCTGCATGGCTTTCAGCTCGTCGACGGCGACGCCGTACACCTGCCGCCCGCCGCCGTCGCCGCCGAGGTGCGGTTCCAGGCTCTCGACGGCGAGCCGGAGGCTGGTCAGCGGGTTGCGCAGCTGGTGCGAGGCGTCGGACACGAACGCCCGCTGCCGCTGCACGGCGTTCTCGACGGCGTCCATCATGGTGTTGAATGACTCCGCGAGCCGCCGCAGCTCGGCCGGGCCCGCCTCGGCGTCCGCTCGGATGGTGAGGTCGCCCTGGGAGATGCGGGAGCTGGCCGCGTCCAGTTCCCGCACCGGGCGCAGCACCCAGGCCGACACCGGCCAGGCGACGGCCATCAGCGCGATCAGCGGCAGCAGCCCGAGCCCGGCGAGCCTGGCCCAGCGGGTGAGGATGCGGGAGCGGGTCTTCGACAGGTCGGAGATCGTGACGACGGCGCCGACGACCTCGCTGTCGCGGCCCACGGGTTCGGCGACGACGAGCGCGGAGTCGTCCCACGGCGCCCATTCCCCTGAGGGTTCCGGCCGGGCCCCGGCCAGCGCCGCGGTGACGATGCGGGGCAGCGCCGGTTCGTCGCGCGCCGCCTCCTGGTACGCGCCGGCGGGCCCGAGCAGCACCGTGCCGGACGTGTCGATCACGGCGACGGGGATGCCGTACAGCTCGTGGTAGCGGGTCAGCTCCTGCTGGAGCGCCTCGGTCCTGCCGGTGGACAGGGCGGTCTCGGCCAGTGACGAGAACCGGCCGACGTCGTTGAGCCGGTCGACGTACGTCTCCTGGATCTCCCGCTCGGCCACGGTGACGCTGAGCGGCACCCCGAGCGCGGTGACGAGCAGCACCGCGAGAGGCACCAGGACGACGAGCAGGCGACGGTGCATGACGGTCAGCCGGTCGGCTCCGGCCGGTCGGCCAGGAGCCGGTAGCCGACCCCGTGGATCGTACGGATGATCTCGGCCGGCCCGAGCTTGTGCCGTAACGCCGCGATGTGGGTGTCGAGGGTGCGGCTGGAGGACTCCCAGGTCGCGCCCCAGATCTGGTCGAGGATGACGTCGCGGCTGACCACGTTGGGCGCGCGTCTGGCCAGCAGCAGGAGCAGCTCGAACTCCTTGCGGGTCAGCGTCACGGGTGTGCCGTCGACGGTGACCTCGCGGGTGCCGACGCTTATCCGCAGCGGGCCGAGGACGACGGGTTCGTCCGGGTGGCTGAGCGCGCGGGCCACGCGGGTGCGCCGCAGGACGGCGTCGATCCTGGCGAGGAGTTCGGGGATGCCGAACGGCTTGACGATGTAGTCGTCGGCGCCGGCGCGCAGGCCGCGTACGCGCTCGTGTTCCTCCGAACGCGCCGTCACGGCGATGACGGCGGTCTCGGGGCGGTCGCGCAGCTTGCGGATCACGTCGAGCCCGTCGCCGTCGGGCAGGCCCAGGTCGACGAGGACCACATCGGTCGGGGCGGCGCGCACGGCCTCGGCGGCGGTGGCGATGCGGTGGACCTCGAACCCGGCCTGAGCCAGGACGGTCACCAGACCCCGCGCGACGCGGTCGTCATCCTCGATGATGGTGATCCGCATACCGGATTGTACGGCCCGGTCGAACGCCGGCGTTAGCCCGTTCTTGGGATTTCTATGACATCCTGCGCATTCCTTGGGATTCCTTTGACACCATCCGCCCCCCTGCCAGCCCAGACTGAGGCCGCGCACTCACCGAAAGAACGCGAATGCGCACGAGGAGGCCGCGACATGAGAACGTCCAGCAGATACCGGGCCACCGCGCGGATGATCGCCACGATCGGCGTCGTTTCGCTCATCGCCGCCTGTTCCGGCAACGGAGGAGGCGGCGAGGCCGACGCCGGCGGCGACACGTATCCGGGCGACAACATCACGTTCGTCGTGCCGTTCAGCGCGGGCGGACCGACCGACACCGTCACCCGCATGATCGCCGAGCCGATGGCCGCCAAGCTCGGCGGCAAGATCGTCGTCCAGAACGTCGAGGGCGCGGGCGGCACGGTCGGCGCCGGCGAGGTCGCGCGGGCCGAGCCCGACGGCTACACCGTGCTCATGCACCACATCGGCATGTCGACGGCGCCCGCCCTCTACAAGGACCTGGGCTACCAGCCGCTGGAGAGCTTCGAGACGGTCGGGCTCGTCACCGAGGTGCCGATGACGGTCGTCGCCCGCAAGGACTTCGCGCCCGCCACGCTCAAGGACCTCGTGACCCACGTGAAGGCGAACGCCGACAAGGTCACCCTGGCCAACGCCGGCATCGGAGCCGCATCCCACCTGTGCGGCCTGCTGTTCCAGACGGCCGCCGGGGTCAAGCTCCAGGAGGTCCCGTACGAGGGCACCGGCCCCGCTCTGACCGATCTCGTCGGCGGCCAGGTCGACTTCATGTGCGACCAGACCACCAACACCAGCGGCCAGATCAGCGCGGGCGAGGTCAAGGCGTACGCGGTCACCACGCCCGAGCGGGTGAAGAGCCTGCCCGACCTGCCCACCACGGCCGAGGCCGGGCTGCCCGGCCTGGAGGTCAGCGTGTGGCACGGCCTCTACGTGCCGAAGGGCACGCCGCAGGACGTCGTGCAGAAGTTGTCCGAGGCGCTGAAGGTGGCGCTCGCCGACCAGAAGGTCATGGACCAGATGGCCAAGCTCGGCACCGCGCCGGTCCCCGCGGAGAGCGCGACCCCGCAGGCGCACAGGACCAAGCTCGAGGAGCAGCTCGGCACCTGGGGCAAGGTCATCGCGGACGCCGGCGTCGAGGCATCCTGAGATGGAGCGCCGCCGGTCCTTCCCCGACGTCCTCGCCGGGGCAATGTTCGTCCTGCTCGGCGGCGCGTTCGTGGTGGGGTCGCTCGGCTACGAGCTGGGCACCCCGCTGCGGATGGGCCCCGGCGCCTTCCCGCTGCTGGTCGGCGTGCTCGTGGCCGCGCTGGGCGTGGGGATCGTCGTCAAGGGGCTGGTCGCCGGCGAGGTGATCGTGTTCGGGCGGATCCCCTGGCGCGCGGTGGGCGTCATCACGCTGGCGCTCGTGTTCTTCGGCTTCACCGTACGAGGGCTCGGGTTCGTGGCCGCGTCGGCGGTGACCGCCCTGCTCACCACGCTGGCCAGCTCGCGCGTACGGCCCCTCATGGCGGTGGCCGTGACCGCCGGGCTGACCGTGGCCAGCGCGCTCAT
Source organism: Nonomuraea sp. K271 (assembly GCF_009908215.1). Classification (NCBI taxonomy): domain Bacteria; kingdom Bacillati; phylum Actinomycetota; class Actinomycetes; order Streptosporangiales; family Streptosporangiaceae; genus Nonomuraea; species Nonomuraea sp. K271. The sequence continues at coordinate 83,094 of NZ_JAAAHR010000015.1, forward strand.
CTTCGTCGTCGGACTGCAACTGCGGCTTCCGCTCTGGGGCCCGTGGCTGGGGTTCTGACGCGACATCCGGATTGAGGCATGGAACTTCTCGACAACCTCGCCCTGGGCTTCTCGACGGCCCTCCTGATCCAGAACGTCCTCTACTGCTTCGTGGGAGTGCTGCTCGGTACGGCGGTCGGCGTGCTGCCCGGCATCGGGCCGACGGCGACGGTCGCGATGCTGCTGCCGATCACGTTCAACTTCGAGCCGGTGACAGCGCTGATCATGCTGGCCGGCATCTATTACGGCGCACAGTACGGCGGCTCGACGACCGCCATCCTGATCAACCTGCCCGGCGAGTCGTCGGCGGCGGTCACCGCGCTGGACGGGCACGAGATGGCCAGGCAGGGCAGGGCCGGCCCGGCGCTGGCCTCCGCCGCGATCGGGTCGTTCATCGCGGGCAGCATCGCCACGGTCGCCCTCGCCGTCGCGGCGCCGCCGCTGGCCCGCGTGGCGTTGCAGTTCGGCCCGGCGGAGTACTTCTCGCTGGTGCTGCTCGGCCTGATCGTCTCGATCGCGCTGGCGCGCGGCACAGCGCTCAAGGCCCTGGCGATGATCTTCCTCGGGGTCCTGCTCGGCACGGTCGGCCAGGACATCTACACCGGCACGCCCCGGTTCGTGTTCGGCCAGCGCGAGCTGTACGGCGGCATCGACTTCGTGTCGGTCGCCGTCGGCATGTTCGGCGTCGCCGAGATCCTGCGCAACCTGGAGAACGAGCAGACCCGCACGGCGGTCGTCAACAAGGTGAAGAACCTCTGGCCGACCCGCGAGGACCGGCGCAGGATCGTCGGCCCGATCCTGCGGGGCACCGGCCTCGGCGCCGCGCTCGGCGTGCTGCCCGGCGGCGGTCACGTGCTGGCCTCGTTCACCTCGTACGCGGTCGAGAAGCGCATCTCGAAGCGGCAGCAGGAGTTCGGGCACGGCGCGATCGAGGGCGTCGCGGGGCCCGAGTCGGCGAACAACGCCGCCGCGCAGACGTCGTTCATCCCGCTGCTCACCCTGGGGCTGCCCGCCCACCCGGTCATGGCGTTGATGGTCGGCGCGTTCATCGTGCACGGCATCACCCCCGGCCCGAACGTCATCACCGACGAGCCGGCGCTGTTCTGGGGCCTGATCGCGTCGATGTGGATCGGCAACGTGCTGCTCGTGCTGCTGAACCTGCCGCTGATCGGCATGTGGGTGCGCATGCTGCGCATCCCGTACCAGGTGCTGTTCCCGATGATCATACTGTTCGCCTCGATCGGCACGTACTCGCTGGGGTTCAACGCCTTCGACGTGTACGCGATCGTGCTCTTCGGACTCCTGGGGTACGTACTGATCAAGTGCGGCTGCGAGCCGGCGCCGCTGCTGCTCGGGTTCGTCCTCGGGCCGCTGCTGGAGGAGAACCTGCGGCGGGCGCTCATCATCTCCCGGGGCGACGCGACGGTCTTCCTGACCCGGCCGATCTCCGCCGTGCTCCTGGCCGTGGCCCTCGCGGCGCTCGTCGTCGCCGTCCTGCCGGCGATCCGCAGGCGCCGCGAGATGGTGTTCACCGAGGAGGACTAGAACCCTTCTCGTCGTCGGAGGGAGTCAGGAAGTCCTGGAACTCGCGGTGCCTGAACTGGTACGTGGCGCCGCTGACGCGCAGCAGCCGCGCCTCGCAGGCCCAGTCGAGGAAGGCCCACAGGCGCAGCGGCAGCAGGCCGCGCGTGGCCGCGACGACCAGGCCGATCATGGTGCGGGCCCAGGCGACCGCGCCGAAGGCCAGGCCGAAGGTCACGCCGCCGATGAGCGCGTACACCAGCGACTCGACGATGTCGTGCGTCATGACGAACACCAGGAGGGCGGCCACCCCGCCGGTGAGGCCGAACGCCAGCCCGATCACCGGGTTGCGGCGCAGTGCCTCCCGCGGGTGGGCCAGCTCCGTGTCCCTGCTCCAGCCCCCCGTGGCGATCTTGAAGGCGATCCCGAGCGCGAAGGCGAGGACGAAGGCCCCGGAGACCCCCGCGGCCAGCGGCAGCGGGCCGGCGTGGGCCAGCTGCAGCGGCGCCAGCCCGGTGAGCGCGCCGCACAGCCCGAACCCCAGCAGGGTGAGGGGTTCGGCCCTGATCGCCTCGGACACGGTCATGCGCTCGGCTCCGCGCCGGCCGGCCGCGGTCAACCCGATGACCACGCCCAGCGCCAGTCCCCCGGCGCCTCCCGCAGCGACGGCGAAGACGGGGCCGAAGACCCTTCCTCCGGTCAGCACGAACCCGGCCAGGCCGCCGAGCACGCCGGCGGGCAGGCCCCCCAGGGCGCCCAGCAGACCGCCGATCACGCGCCGCCGGCGAGGAACCTCGCTCCTCCCACCGGCGGCGGCCGGCCACGGCGACAGCGACAGGCAGATGGCGATGGCCACCCAGCCGGCCATGAGCGCCAACGTGAGCGGATCAGCCGGGCTGCCGGACTGGCCGGCTCCCGAACCGGCCCAGAACGCCAGCATCGCGATGACCGCGAAGACCGCGCAGCCCAGGCAGTGCAACACCCGGACCAGGCGCCGGCCGCCGATCGGCCACAGCAGGTGGGGGACGATGTCGATCGCCGTCAGGCCGGGCGGCGGACGGTCCGGCCCGGCGCCACGGGCGGCCTGCCGGCGCAGGTGGGCGGCCAGGTGCACGAGCCACGACCGGACCTGGTCCGGCTGGTACGGGGTCCCGTGGTCGGCACGGGGTGTGAGGACGGTCGCCGCCGGCACATACGCCTTCAACAGCCGCCTGGCGATCTTCGCCGCCCCGTCGGCGGGGTCGAGGCCGGGATCCGTGCGCAGCAGTTCGACCGGGTCGGCCCCGGACTCCACGGCGGTCACGGTCAGCAGCAGCCGCCACGGCGTGGCGACGGCCAGGTGCACGGCCTTCGCCGCCGGTCCGGACAGCGCCGCGTGGACGGCGTCGCGGTGCGGGGCGCACGGATGCCCGTCCGGCCAGCGGGCGCGCAGGTACGCACCGATCTGCCGGCCGGTGAGGTTGTGCAGATGGATCCTGGCGGCGTTGTCGAGCACGGCACCGGCCGCGCGAAGCTGGGCGTGGCGATCGGCGCGGCAGGTCACGACGACCGTGCCCGGCCGCCGGCCGGACAGGTCGCTGTAGCGGTTGAGCTCGGCCAGCAGTCCGATCGCCCGTCGCGGCGGGCCGGGCGACGGCTCGGGGTCCAGCTCGTCCAGCCCGTCCACCACCGGCAGCACCCGGCGGTCCCGCACCAGCCGCCGCGCGTCCTTGGCCGCGAGCCCGAAGTCCTGCGCCAGCTGCTCGGCCAGCCACGGTTCGAAGGGCCTGCCCAGGGTCCATCGGGCCGCGTTCAGGCGTACCGGCACCTGCTGGCCCTGGTCGGGGCGTCCGCCGGCGGCCAGCACGGGCTCCAGCAGTTGCAGCACCAGCTCGATGGCGAGCACCGTCTTGCCGGCCCCCGACTCGCCCACGACCAGCAGGCGCTGGGGGCGCAGGCCGCTGAAGTACCGGCCGATCGACAGCAGGTCGTGCTCCGCCTCGCCGTCATCGCCGTAACCGCTGAAGGAGAGCGAGGCGATGGTGTAGCCGCCGAGCAGCCCCTTACGCGCCCTGTCCTCCTCCCTGAGCACGCGCCGCGCCAGCAGCTCGACCGCGGGGTCCTCGCCGCGGACGTCGGCGGGCTCCGCCGGGCCCGCCGGGGCCCCGGGCGTCTCGGGCGTGCGGGCGGCCGGTCCGGCCAGGGCCGTCCTGGCAGCCCGCCAGCGTTCGAGCTGCTCGGGGATCAGCTCGGCCGGGTAGTCGCAGTAGCGGAAGCAGGCGGTGACGAAGGCCCGTACGAAGTCCCAGCGCGGCAGCCGGTCGCCCTGCCGCAGGACGTACGAGGTCGTGCTTCTCGGCAGGGCGTCGACCGTGGTCCCGTCGGAGGTCGTCGTCTGGCCGCCGAGGGCACGCAGCCTGCTCAGGGACGGCTCGCCCGCCCACTGCCTGAGCAGGGCCAGCGTCCCTACGAACTCCGCCGTGCTGCCGGCCTCGGCGGGGTCGGGCGGCCGGAGCCGTTCCGCGGTCATCCGTCCGCCGTCCGCACCAGCGACCATCCGAAGCTCTCCCTGCCGCGCCGAGGCCACCGGCCGTCCACGCATCGGCCCTCCAGCGTCTGGACGTGGCGCGACTCCATCAGGAAGTTGCGGGCCTGGTCGGCCGCGACCAGGTCGCGGCCGACCGCGATGGGGACGAACCCGTGCCGGGGGATGTAGACCCATCGGCCGCGGTCCCAGTCATAGGGGTCGAACCAGCGGTGGCGGACCGTCCCGGACACGCGCACCTCCGGTCCTTCCCTGGTCAGGACGAACGATCCCTGCGAGCGCAGCAGGCTCATCCTGCTGACGTAGAACAGCTCCGTGCCGATGAAGGCGTTGATCCGCGCGTCCCAGTAGTCGTGCAACCAGCTCGACTCCCCGTCGCCCAGCAGCCTCGCCCGCCGGGCGAGCTGCCGTTCGAACCGGCGCTGGTTCTTGCGCTCCGCTTTTTTGATCACTTTGAACGAGCGCAGCCATCGCGGCGACATCGTCCTCGACCCGCCCGCGCCGTCCATGAAGTGCTCCAGGAAGTCGGACGCGATCGGGTGGTAGTCCCGCCCGCCGTCGATGATCGAACGGAACAACGCGACCAGTTCGGGGACCGGCCGGCCCGTCCGCCGGCGTAAGCCTCGCAGAAACATGCGCGTTCTCTCCGTGATGAGGGTGGGGCCTGTGTCCTGCTCCATGTCCGGGCTCACGGGCATATCCGGCGGTATTCCTCCTCTCCCACGTGGCTCTCCCATTCCTCACGGGTGAGGGCGCGACCCGCGTTGGCGCATGCCGCGGCCACCAGGTCGGCGGGCCTGCGGACGTTCCAGAGCCGCGCGGTCCCGTCGCCGCCCACGGTGGCGACGGTGGTCCCGTCCGAACTGTAGGCGACGGAGCTCACGCCGCGGGCATGGCCGTCCATATAGGTGCCGAGCCGCCGGTTGACCCGCAGGTCCCACAGCAGCACGCCGCCCCTCGTGGATCCGGTGACGAGGACCCGGCCGTCCGGGCTGAAGGCGAGCGCGCTGGTCGCGCCGTCCTCGGGGATCAGGGCGACGCCGGCCGGGCGGCGTCGCGGCACGTCCCACAGCCGGACGGCGTCGTCGGCGGCCGTGTAGGCCAGCGTCCGGCCGTCGGGGCTGAACTCGAGGTCGTTGACGAGCCCGCCGGCGGCCGCGGGCGGTGAACCGGGGATCTCGCGGCGGGTGGGGACGTCGAAGAGGCGTACGCGGGCGTCGAAGCCGGCGCTCGCCAGCGTCGTGCCGTCCGGGCTGATCGCCAGCCCCGTGACGACGTCGGTGTGGCCGGGGACGCGGATGCGCGGCCCGGTCTCCCTGCGGCGCGCGAGGTCCCAGAACACGATGGCCTGGTCCTGCTGGACGGCGACGAACCTGCCGTCGGGGCTGAGCACGGCCACGCCCTTGAGCGTCGGCTCGTGGGCGATCTCGCGGCGGCCGGCGACGTCCCAGAGCCGCAGGCCGTCCGTGCCGGACGTCAGCAGCGTCCGCCCGCCGGGGGTGAACGCGATCATGGCCACCGAGCCGCGAGCGTCCCGGGGCTCAAGCGGCGGACCGGCGGGCCGCTGCGTGGCGACGTCCCACAGCCGGATCGCGGAGTCCTTCCCACCGGCCGCGCCGGTGGCCAGGGTCCGCCCGTCGGGGCTCAGCGCGCCGGCTCCGAACGCGGGCATGGAGGTCCCGGCCTGCTGGTGGACCTGCGGGTCCGCCAGACGTACCACGCCGTCGTAGCCGGCCGCGGCGAGCAGTTTCCCGTCGGGGCTGAACGTCACGCGCTCGACGGCGCCGACGTTGACGGCGAGCACGAGCAGACGCTCCCCGCCGGCCGTGTCCCACAGGATCGTACGGCCGCTGGCGCCCGCGGTGGCGAGCCGGGTGCCGTCCGGGCTGAAGACGATCGCGTTGAACCCGGCGGTGCGGTCCTTGAGCACCCTCGTCTGCCTGCCCGTGGCGACGTTCCACAACCGGGCGGTGCGGTCCCAGCTCACGGTCGCGAGGGTGGCGCCGTCCGGGCTGATGGCGACATCGAGGACGGCGGCGGTGTGCCCGGCGAACGGGGCGCCGAGCCGGCGGGAGGTGGCGGTGTCCCAGAGCCGGGCGGTTCCGTCCTGGCCGGCGCCGGCCAGCGTCCTGCCGTCCCGGCTGAACGCCACCCCGAAGATCTTGCTCGATCGCTCAGGGCGGTCGTCGGCCCGGCCCATCGCGGCCCCGCGCGGCCGGTGCGTGACCGCGTCCCACTGCTGGATCACGCCCGCGCTGTCGCCGGTCGCGAAGGTCTTCCCGTCAGGGTTGTACGCGAGCGCCGTCACGACACTCGGGTGCTTCAGCGGGGCGCCCCGCTCGCGGCGGGTGGCCACGTCGTAGAACCGGACGGTGCTGAGGCACGACGTGGCCAGCGTGCGGCCGTCGGGGCTGAAGGCCAGCAGGACGTCCGAGCACTCGTACTTCTTCCGGGTGATCGGCGCGCCGAGCTGCCGCCGCGACGCCGTGTCCCAGAGGCGCGCGGTGCCGTCGGCGCTCCCCGTCGCGACGATCGAGCCGTCGGGGCTGAACGCCAGCGCCGTTACGCCTCGCGTGTGCCCGGCGAGCGTGCCACGGCCGGTACGGGTGGCCGCGGTCAGCACCCGGTTGGCGGCTTCGTCCGTGGGCGCGATCCGCCACGCCGCCACAGCCAGCATCGACGACAGCGCGGTGTCGCCCGTGACCTCGCTCTGCGCGGCGAGCTGACGGGAGATCGCCACCTTGCGCTGGTGATCGGCCTCGTCCGCCGCGTTGACGGCGACGCCGGCCGCGAGCAGGGCCAGCACTGACAGCACCGCCAGGCCGGACATGACGAGGCGACGGCGGCGGCTCGCCCGCCGTGCCTCTCGCGTGGACGCCGCGACGAAACTTTCGACGATGGGGCCGGGCGGAGGGAAGCTGTCGGGGTCGCGGTCCCAGTTGGGCCGGCTGTCCTGGACCGCCAGCAGCCGGGGGCCCCGATAGAGGAAGGCGGGGTCGCGGTGGTTGCCGGCCCACTGCGCGGCGGCGTCCAGGAGCTGGTCGTACACCGCCTGCGCGGCGAGGTCGGGTTCGAGCCACTGCCGCAGCGTGGGCCAGGCTGTCAGGAGCGCGTCATGGGCGATCTCGGCGGTGTCCTCGTGCAGGGTGAGCAGACGCCGGTCGGCGAACGCGGACAGCAGCTCCGCGGCCCGGTCCCAGCCCTCCTCCGAGCCGGCGGACGCGGCGGCGCGCAGCTCGGCCAGCGTCGCCCGGCGCCGCGCCACCCGACCTCCCGCGGTGATCACCGTCATCCGCCGGAAGAACCTGAGCACGGCCTTGCGGTCCTCCGGCGCCAGCCCCGCGAGGGCCTCGTCGGCCGTACGCCGCACGGAGTCCCGCACCATGCCGGAGTCCTCGTACCCCCGGAGGGTCAGGGTGCCGTTCTCGCGTCTCTCCCAGGTGTTGCGCAGCGCCTGCGAGAGCAGGGGCAGGGCTCCGGCCTCGTAACGGTCGCCGGCGACCCGGCCGACGCGCAGCTCGTCCAGGATGATCTCCACCAGCCCGGGTTCGAGCTCCAGGCCGGCCGTGGCGGCGGGGCCGGTGATGGCCAGCCTGAGGTCCGGCTCCGTCATCGGCTCGACGATGACCTGGCCGTCCTGGATGGCCTCGGCGAACTGCGGGTAGGCGGCGCAGCGATCCCAGTAGTCGGCGCGCACGCCGACGACCACCGCGGCGCCGTCGCGGCCCTCCGCCATGGCGTGCAGGGCTCGTACGAACGCCTGGCGCTCGTGTTCGTCGGTCACCAGCGTGAACAGTTCCTCGAACTGGTCCACCACCAGCACGAAACGGCCGGCCCGCGCGACCGCCTCCCGGGGATCGTCCCGTAATCGTGCCGCGTGCGCGTCGGCGAACCCGCCGAACGCCTGCGCCCATGCCTGCGCGAGCGCACCGAACGGCTTCGCCGTCGGCGTCATGAGCAGGCGCGGCCAGTGTCGCGATCCGGGGAGCGGCAACCGCCCTTCGGCCAGTGCCGGCATCAACCCTGCGCGCAGCAGCGACGACTTGCCCACGCCCGAGGCGCCCGAGACCAGGAGGATCGAGCCGTGCCGCGCCGACCGCCGTCCGAGGCGGTCAAGGAGGCTGAGGGTCGCCCGCGCACGCCCGAAGAACAACCCGGCCTTCCCGCCCTCGAACGGCACAAGACCCTGGTATGGGCACCCATCGCTGGAATGGCCGCCCCCATCTCGCTCCGCCATGGCGCTCATTCTGGCCAATCGCCGGTATCCCCATCAATCATGATTGCGACGGACAACCGACGCCATCCCGCCCATCCAATTTCGTCCAATGTCGTCTGATCTGTGGCTTGAACAGCCGAGACGCGGATTCGATGGTCTTGTTCATCCGCACCAGCCAGGGCGACGAGGGGAACGGGGGGTGTCGTGGTCGTGGATCCCGGTGCCGGGATGTCGTTGGGGGCGCTGCTGCGCATGTGGCGCCAGCGGGCGCTGCTGACACAGGAGCAACTCGCCGAACGGGCCGGTCTCAACGTCAGGACCGTACGCCGGCTGGAGAACATGGGGCTGCTGCGGCCGCGCGCCACCTCTGTCCTGCTGCTGGCGAAGGCGCTGGAGCTGGACGGCGCGGAGCTGGAGATGTTGTACGCCGCCGCTCGCGGCCGGCCCGCCGGACCCGACGAACCGCCGCCGGCCGACCCGCGACCGTGGACGGTTCCCCGGCAGCTGCCCGCCGACGTCGCCGTACCGGCCGTACGGGAGCGCGAGCTGGCGATCCTGATGGAGCACCACAGCGTCGTCTGCGTCGACGGCATGGCCGGCATGGGCAAGACGGCGCTGGCCGTGAGCGCGGCCCACCGGCTCGCGCCGCTGTTCCCCGACGGTCAGCTCTTCGTGGACCTGCATGCCCACGCCCAGGCCACGGCCCCGGTCGATCCGGGCGCCGCCCTCACCCGCGTGCTGCGCGCCCTCGGCGTTCCCGGCGAGCACATCCCCTGGCATCTCGACGACCGCGCCGCGTTGTACCGGAGTGTGCTGGCCCAGCGGAGGATCCTGGTCGTCCTGGACGACGCCGCCGACGAACACCAGGCGAATCCGCTGCTGCCGGCCGCCCCGGGCTGCCGGGTCATCATCACCAGCCGTCGGCGCCTGGCCTGTCCCGGCGACGCCAGGAACCTGTCGCTGGACGACCTGCCGGTGCCGGAGGCGGTCGCCCTGTTCACTTGGCTGGCGGGGCGGGAACGGGACGCGGGCGCATCCGTGGACGTCCTGGCCGAGGTCGTACGGCGCTGCGGGCTGCTGCCCCTCGCCATCCGCATCGCCGCCGCCCGGCTCCGGGCGCACCCCGCCTGGGACGTGCGGCATCTGCTCGACCGGCTGGCCACCGACCGGCTGGCCGAGCTGGTGGCCGGACGGCACAGCGTCGTCGCCGCTCTCGACCGGTCCTACGAACGGCTGCCCGCCGAGCACCGGCAGGTGTATCGGCTGCTGGGCTCGGTCGTCCGCCCGGTCTTCGGCCTCGACGCGGCCGCCACGCTGCTGGACGTGACGCCGGCGCAGGCGAGGCGGCTGCTGGACGAGCTGCTGGACGCCCATCTGCTGCAGGAGCCGGCCCCCGGGCGGTACCGGCTCCACGACCTGGTCCACGGCCACGCCTCGGCGTTGTGGTTGTCGGCCGCGCTCGGCGGCTCGGCGGAGTGCGAGATCTCGGCCTTCGAGCAGATGGCCGGTGTGCGCCTCGGCGCCGAGTGACCGCCCTGATCCTTCATGATCCACCCATGTTTCATGAAATTTCATTACACGGGAGATTGCGGGTCGGGGCATCCGCGCTGCTCACGGCCGGTACGGGCGGCACATGCGCGTTCCGGCCCGCCGGCCCTTGTTGACAGCCGGCGAGGCCTCCCGTGAAGGTAACAGTCAACCGCCGCCTCCACGTCGACAGGTAACACGGCGGTTGGGAGCGCTCCCAACATCCCGGACCATTCCGCCGGACAGACGGAGAACGCACGATGCAACCGCACGGACCCGCCGTACCCACCCGCCGGACGCTCCGCGTCCTCACCATCGTGGCCGCCGCACTGCTCTGCCTGCTGCCGTGGGCCCAGTCCGCCTCGGCTCACGGCTCGATCATCGACCCTGCCTCTCGCAACTACGGCTGCTGGCTGCGCTGGGGCGACGACCACCTGAACCCCGCCATGCAGCAGGAAGACCCGATGTGCTGGCAGGCCTGGCAGGCCAACCCCAACGCCATGTGGAACTGGAACGGCCTCTACCGCAACAACGTCGGCGGCAACCACCAGGCAGCCGTACCCGACGGCCAGCTCTGCAGCGGCGGCCGGACCGAGGGCGGCCGCTACAACTCCCTCGACGCCGTCGGCGCGTGGAAGACCACCGACATCAGCACCAACTTCCAGCTCCACCTCTACGACCAGGCCAGCCACGGGGCCGACTACTTCCGCGTCTACGTCACCCGCCAGGGCTTCGACCCCGCCACCCAGCCGCTCACCTGGAGCAGCCTGGAACTGGTGCGCGAGACCGGCAGGTACGCCCCGAGCCAGGACATCACCTTCGACGCCAGCGCGCCCGGCCGCAGTGGCCGCCACGTCGTCTTCACGATCTGGCAGGCCTCGCACATGGACCAGGCGTACTACATCTGCAGCGACGTCAACTTCACCTGAGCCGCCCACAGGAGAGGGCCCGGCCAGCGACCCGGGTGCCGTCACCCCCGCCGCCCGCGACACCGTGGGCGGCGGGGGTGACGCACGTCCATGCGTAGGGTGGACGGTCCCGCGCGAGGACGCGAGCCGGCCTGCCGGCCTCACACTTCGGTGCCGTGTCCCGTCGAACGGGTAAGGACAGATGCGACCGAGGGAGCCCGCGGCACCATGACCACCCCCT
>NZ_JAAAHR010000150.1:0-24675 GCF_009908215.1 Nonomuraea sp. K271
GCCGAAGCCGGGCTCGCCCACCTGCCCCTCGCCATCCCCTCGCCGGTGGCGGTGGGCGAGCCCGGCTTCGGCTATCCGTGGCGGTGGGCGGTGTCGCGCTGGCTGGAGGGGGAGGTGGCGACCGTCGAGGCGCTGGCCGACTCGTCCGCGGCCGCCGTGCAACTCGCCGAGTTCCTGGTGGCCCTTCAGCGGTACACGCCTGACGGCGTACGCGCCCTGCGGAGCCGCGACGGCCTCACCGGCCAGTCCTTGGAGAGCCGCGACCGTTCGACCCGGGACGCCATCGCCAAGGTCGGCGACGTCTTCGACATCACCGCCATGACCGACCTGTGGGACACCGCCTTGAAGACGCCCGGATGGGACCGCCCGCCCGTCTGGTTCCACGGCGACTTCCACACCGGCAACCTGCTGACCCTCGACGGCCGCCTCCACGCGGTCATCGACTTCGGCGGGCTCGGCATCGGCGACCCGGCCTGCGACCTCACCATCGCCTACACCCTGATGTCGGCCGGCAGCCGGGCCGCCTTCCGCGCGGCGCTCGGCGTGGACGACGCCACCTGGATGCGGGGCCGCGGCTGGGCCCTCACGACCGGCCTGAACGCCTACACCTCCTACGCCGCCGTCAACCCGGTCATCGCCACGCAGACCTCCCGCCAGATCAACGAGGCCCTCATCGGCTGAGGCCGTACGACTCAGGTCGGCAGCGGGCCGCCGCCGTCGCGCGAGGCCCTGGCCCCCGTGGCCGACTGCCGAGGCGGGCGGCCCTCATCTCAGGGGCGTTCCCACCACGGTTGTACGCCTTCCATGGCGACGAACTCGAAGAAGTCCATGTTGCCGATCTCCAGGTTGTCCGCGAGCGACCCGACCTCGCGGCACGGGACGACGGCGGGTTGCCCCGGGGTGTCGTACAGGTCGACCGCGGTCAGCGGCCGGCCGGGCTCGGCGAAGGTGCGGGCGTCGGCCAGCGCGACCAGCGTGGTGTGCTCATCGGACGGCACCAGCGCCGGCACCTCGCCCGGGTGGAGGCCCTCGAAGGCCCGGTCGTCGACGACCAGCGCCGTCAACGGGGCGTGCTCCCCGTCGTGCTCGTCCGTGCCGACGCAGCCGTCCTCGTCGATCCCGCCCAGTTCGTCCAGCAGGGCGTGCCAGCCGTCCTCGTCGTCGAAGGAGGTGCGGACGAGCAGGGACATGTCGGTCGAGGGCAGCGCCGGGAACGACCGGCCCGGCGGCGGCGCGGGCATGGGAAAGGCGGGCCGGCCGGCGTCCCCCATGTACATCCCGCACCGGTCCATGCCGCGTACCAGGTCGTCGAACGTGAGCGCCCCGCCCAGCAGGCCGTTCAGGATCTCACCGAGCCGGGCCGGTGGAACGCGGACCCCACGCCCGGGCACCGCCGCGAGGTCCACCAGCAGCGGTCCGTCCCCGCCGAACACCACCGGAATGTCCACCAGGACGGCGACCGGCGGCACGGAACCGCCGTCCGGGACGAGCGCCGGGATGGCGCCGCCGTGCACGTAGTCCCATCCGGGGTTCTCGACCGGGCGCAGCCGCACCCCGCCGTCCGCGAGGACCTGGTCCTTGCCGGGCAGGCCACCCCACTGGGCCCTGCCGTCCTCGTAACAGGTGCAGACCAACAGCACCTCACCGGGCGCCGCCGGGGGGAGCGAAGGACGGGACATGGTTCCTCCCAGGGCCAAGGGCGGGTGGCGGCGGTCCGGCGCCGCTGCGGTCGGGTGGAGGTCGCGCCGAGGAGGGCACGGACCCTTCCGGGCGTGTGACCCACCTCGTCGCGCATGACCCGCGTCAGGTGGGCCTGGCCGCTGAAGCCGAGGCCGGCCGCGAGCGCCGCCAGGTCCGTCTCGCCCTGGTCGAGGCGGGTCAGCGCGCGACTCACGCGCACGCGGTTGCGGTAGCGGCTCAGGGGCATGCCGACGTGGTGCCGGAACGTGTGGCTCAGGTGGGACGGGGAGGTTCCGAGCCGGCGGGCCAGGGCCACCAGGTTGCCGCAGCCGGGCTCGTCGGCGAGAATCGCCTCCCTGGCGCGGTCGGCCAGCTCCGACCGCCCCGGCGGCGAGCCGTCACGGGGCTGGTCGCGCAGCGCCAGCAGCAGCAGGTCGAGGAGGGCCTCGACGGCCGCGTAGCCGGGATCGGCGCCGGAGCGCAGCAGCAGGCGGTGCGCCAGTTCGAGCCGCGCGTCCACCCGCACGGCCGGAGAACGCACGGCATCGACCTTCTCCGTCAGCGCGTCGCCGGTGAGCGTGATCGAGGTGCACACGTCACCGCCCGCGGGGTGGGCGAAGCGCACTTCCTCCCCCGAACGGTGCAGGTAGCCGGTCGTGGGCTCGACCGTCAGCTCCCGCCCCTGGGCGTCGAGCCGGAACCGCCCCCGCCGCACCAGCACGATCTGCGCGCCGGGAGCCGTCTCGGGAGCCGACCAGCCGCCGTGGTCGTCGGTGCACTCGACCGCGCGGAGCACGAAGTGCGGGCTCTGGATCAGCCGTCTTTCTGTACGCACCGGACAACCGTACGCAACGGCACCGACAGGACAGGCCCCGCATATCCGTTCAAGACCGGGCAGCCACCGGCGGCCGATGCTGATCGTATGCTCACTCTCGCTCCCCCGTCGGGGACGGCTGCGCGCCGGGGCCGGATGCTGGCCGTCCTGCTCACCGGGCAGGCCATGGCGTCCATAGACGCGTCGATCGTGTCCGTAGGAGCGGTGACCATCCGCGAGGGCCTGCACGCCGGCGGCGCCGAGATCCAGCTGATCGTGTCGGGCTACCTGCTGACCACCGGCGTCCTGCTGGTCACGTGCGCGCGGATCGGCGACGTCATCGGGCACAGGCGTGCGTTCCTGCTGGGACTCGGCTGGTTCACCGGCGCGTCGCTGCTGTGCGGGCTGGCCCCCGACGCGACCGTGCTGGTCCTCGCCCGCATCGCCCAGGCCATGGGGGCGGCGCTGCTCACGCCGCAGATCTTCTCCCTCATCCACCTGCACCGGGACGGGGCGGCACGCCGCCGGGCGATCGGCGTCTACAGCATGGTGCTCGCCATGGGAGTCGCGATGGGGCAGGTCATCGGGGGGCTGGTCGCCGGCTCCGACCTGTTCGGCCTCTCCTGGCGGCCGATCTTCCTGATCAACGTCCCGATCGGCCTGATCCTGCTGGCGATCGGCCCGCGGGTCCTGCCGAACCTTCGTACGGACCAGAAGGTACGCCTCGACCTCGCCGGGGTGGCCCTGCTGACCGTCGCCATGACGGCGCTCACCCTCCCGCTCGTCTTCGGACAGGACCACGGCTGGCCCGCCTGGGCGTGGATCTCGCTGGTGGGCGGTGCCGCGCTGCTGGTGGTGTTCTTGCGCCACGAGATGAGGGCGCGCAATCCGGTGCTGGACCTCGCGGCGCTGCGGCCGGACGGGACCAAGCCGGGGCTGGCGGCCTGCCTGATCGTCATGGGCTGCTACACCGTCTTCCTGCTCACCCTGACCCTGCACCTGCAGACCGAGCTCGGCTACTCCCCGCTGCAGGCGGGGCTGGCGTTCGTCCCGTACGCGCTCGGGTTCGGCGCGCTCAGTCTCAGCTGGAACCGTTACCCGCAGTGGCTGCAGAACGTGCTGCCGACAGCGGGACCCATCATGTTCGCGGCGGGGGCGGCCCTCCTGGTGCTCCTCCACCGCGACCAGTGGAACCCGTGGGGCGCCGCGCCGCTGCTGCTGCTCGCCGGAGCCGGCCACGCCGCCGGCTACAGTCCGCTGATCGCCCTGAATCACCACTCCGCGCGGCGGCGCAACGGCTACGAACCATGCCCGTCCTGAATAGCTCACCATCACGCCGCCCAGGACCCTATAGCTATAAGGAGATTCAGCCGCCGTTTCTGAGAAGGGAAACGTCCCATGGCCAGAGCACGCCAGAACAGGCGTGCCAAGCCCGGGCGGGCCGCTCCCACCCCACGGGCCGAGCAGGCCGGGCCGGCCGGACGGTGGACGGCCATGAGGACATGGCTGGCGGGAGTCCTCAGCGCTGTGATCATCACGGCGATCGGTGTCGTGTTCACCTCCTGGTTCAACGCACGCGGGCCCGACACGGTCGACCGGATCAGCGGAGAGCCCCCGATCAAGGTCGGCCACGTGGCCGTCGACCATTCGGCTCAGGACACCGCTCTGCGAGAGCCGGTGACCGACCCCGGAGAGCGCGCCATTCTGCTCGGCAACGCGTCCGGCGCGCGGGCCGACGCCGTCATGGCACGCCATGACCGGGCCCCTCTGGAAAGGGCGGACGCCACCGTCGTCCTTGTCGGGAACCGCAGCAGCGTACGCGTCATCGACATCAAGCCCCGCGTTCTCACCCGCGCACCGGTTTCCGACGGCGCGGTGCTGATCAGCACTCCCGCCGGAGAGGTCGACACGGTCGAACTCTCCGCCGACCTCGACGAGCCCGCCCCGCGTTTCACCGCCGCCGAGGACCCCGGCACGTCCTACTTCAGGACAAAGCAGATAGACCTGAAACGGGGCGAGAAGATCACGCTCTCCCTGTCGGTCAAAGGCACCGCGGCTTACTACGAGTTCGATCTCCAGGTCACCGCGCTCGCGGAGGACCGCACCGAGCAGCTGACGATCGAAGGGCCGGGCGGGAGCCCGTTCCGGGTCACCGGCACGGCCGACGCCTACCGCGCCTACTACACCGTCTCCCCGCTGCGCGGCTGGCAGCCGATCTCTCGCGGTGAAGCGTGTGTGATCGAGCGGAAGATCCAGCAGATCAAGGGGTGCTGATCGTGCGCGGGCGGCGCGCGGTCGCCGTCCTGCTCGCGGCGGTCCTGGTGGCCTGCTCGGCCGCGTCCGCTCCTCGGCTGCCGCTCGTGCCCGTCGAGTGGCGTACGGCGTGGTCGGTGCCCACGGACGCCGGCGCCGGCGAGTCGCCCTTCGACACTCCCCGGACCGCCGTGTCCGAGCACGCGGTCGCCGTCGCGACGCGCCACGGCGCCGTACGCATCCACGACCCGCGCACGGGCAGGCTCCTGCGTTCCGTCCCCGCCGGGCCGTCGCTCACCGGCGTGTGGATCGCGGCGGACACGCTGGTGGTGTCGCGAGGTACGCCGGACGTCGCCGAGCACACCCTGCACGCCCATGATCTGACCACGGGAGCCGCGCTGTGGCGGCGCACGGTCACCGTCTCCCACCGGCGGCCCTGGGCAGACGGTCCCGGCACGTACCGGGGCTCGCGGATCATGGTTACCGAGCGCGGCATCGTGGTGTTCGAACGACCGGCCGAGCCCTTCGACCTCCAGGCCCTGGAGCTCCGTACCGGGGCGGCCACGGCACGGATGAGTCATCCGCCGGGCTGCCACCTTCGCGGCGCGGCCACCGCCCGGTCGGTGACGTTGCTCAGCTTGTGCGCGGGAGACGACCCGCGGCTCGCCTCGATGGACCCGCGCACGCTGCGGCAGGAATGGACACGCCCGCTGCCGTCCTCGTCGCCGCCGGCCGAGGACACGGCGATGGACGTCACGGCCAATGCGGCAGGACATGTCCACGCCTCGGTGGGGGACGACCACTTCTACGCCGGGGCGGACGGCCGGCTGCTGCCCACCGCCCCCGAAGCCGCGCCGGTCACGACCCCCGGCCGCTGGGTCCCGCCCTTGTTCGCGGGCTCGTACTCCGCGGCGGCCGACCATGCCAGGGCCCTCCCGGGCGGTCAATGGCCGTTGGCCGCGTACCTGTTCTCCGTCGACTCCGGCACCGGGCGACTCGCCGGGTTGCCGCTCGACCTGCCGTACGACCGGGTGTCCCTGGTCGGCTCGATCCCGGGGATGGCCTTCGTGCTCGGCGGTGACGGCCGAATCACCGCGTACAAACTGGTCCACGGGCTTTCGCGCGGGCCCACGCGCTTCGGCGGTGTCCCGGCGAGCGCCTGGCCTGACGCCTGCGCGCTGCTCACCGGCCGGGACCTGTCCGTCCTCGCCGACGGCTACCGTCCGGTTCCCCGGGCGGACGGCTCTACGGCGGGAACGGCACGGACGAAACCGGCGAAATGCGACTGGATACCGCCCACGGACGACGGCGTCGTCGTCTCGCTCTCCGTGGAATGGGTGTCCTCGTCGTACGCGGGCGCACGGCAGCTGTTCACCGCCGAGGTCGGCGCCGTCAAAGAGGCCAACGCCTTCGATCCCACCACCGAGAGTCCGGGTTTCCTCTCCTACACCGTGGCCGAGACGAACGGGTTCTACGGCACGACCCTCATCAACGTGGGCCCCGTCATCGTCCGGCTGAGCTCGCTCTCGCGCGAGGCGGTACGGCTCGTCTCCCCCACGCTGCAGCGCAGGCTGCTCGCACGATACCGGCCAGGCGTCCGCGCCCCCGGGCCCGCGCACGCGAGCGGCTGGAACCATCCGACCGACGCGGTGGTGCATGCCGAGCCGGTCGTGGTCGACGGCGTCGTCTACGCGACGAGCGGCGACGGCACGGTGTCCGCCCTCGACGCCGCCACCGGCACGCTGCGCTGGCGTTTCCGTACGGGGGGTTCGCTGCTGTTCGATCACGTGGTGGCGGATGGCACGGTGTTCGCGGCGAACACCTCCGGCAGGCTGGTCGCGCTGGACGCCGCCACCGGCCGCATGAGGTGGAGCCGCAGGATCGATGCGATGAGCGACCTCGTCTCCGCGGCCGGCCGCCTGTATGTCTGGACCAGGAAGACCCCCTTGTCCATGAGAGCCGAGGTCGTCGCGCTGAACGCCGCCTCCGGCACGAGGTTGTGGAGCTTCCGGCCGGAGGGCGACGTTCTGAACCCCGATCCCGTGCTGGCCGGTGAGGTCGTCCATGTCGGCAGCGACCATGGCACCGTGTATGCGCTGGACGCCGCCTCAGGAGTCGGTAAGTGGCGCTTCCAAGCCGGCGGAAAGCACGACCACACCCATCTGGCGAAAGCGCGCGGGGTCGTCCATGCCGCGACCACCGACGGCAGGGTGCACGCGCTGCGGGGTTCCTCCGGGAAGGTCCGATGGAGCTCGAGGATCGGCGCCCCCGTCGGCTTCCGTCCGGTGGTGGCCGGCGGGACCGTGTACCTCGGCGACAAGAAGGGCACGACGTACGCGCTGGACGCCGGCTCCGGCACGCGGCTGTGGACCTTCCCCACCGAAGGCGGCAAAGCCGGCTACAAGTGGACGGCCGCGGTGGCCTCCGGACTGGTGTACACCAGCGGCGTCGACAGCAGGTTGTACGCACTCGACGCCGCCACCGGCACGGCACGCTGGAGCTTCCCGCTGGGCAAAGGCCCCGTCTCGGGTCCGGTGGTGGCGGACGGGACCGTGCACGTGGGGCACAACGAGGGAACTCTGCACGCGCTCGACGCCGCCACCGGCACGGCACGCTGGAGCTTCCCGCTGGGCAAAGGCCCCGTCTCGGGTCCGGTGGTGGCGGACGGGACCGTGCACGTGGGGCACAACGAGGGAACTCTGCACGCGCTCGACGCCGCCACCGGCACGGTGCGATGGAGCGTACGGACCGGTGGCACCATCGAACCCCGGCCTGTCGTGGCGGGCGGCTTCGTCTACGTCGGCAGCGCGAACGGCAACCTGTACGCATTACCCGCAGCGAATGGCTGACCGTCCTACTCAGTGATACTATGTAGCAGTACTCGGTGCCACTGAGTAGATCGGAGGGCCGGCATGGACGACCTGACGGAGATGCTGAAGGGCACGCTCGAAGGCTGCGTGCTGGAGATCATCCGCAGCGAGGAGACCTACGGGTACGCCATCACGCGCCGGCTGAACGACCTCGGCTTCACCGACGTGGTCGAAGGGACCGTTTACGCCATCCTGCTGCGGCTGGAGAAGAACGGGCTCGTCGAGGTGACGAAACGCCCCTCCGAGCTCGGCCCGCCGCGCAAGTTCTACGCGCTCAACGACGCGGGCCGCGAAGAGCTCACGAAGTTCTGGGCGAAATGGGAGTACGTCTCATCACGGATCGACAAGCTCAGGGAGGGCGGGGAATGAACATCTGGGAGAACCTCACCGGCGGCGACCTCACCAGAGAATGGCGGAATCTCGAAACCCGGGCCAAGGCGTTGCCGGCCGGCCACCAGGAGGCGTGGGAGAAGATCAAGGCCCACCTTTCCCTCTACTCGGACTTCACCGGCCGCAACCTGCTGCCGATTCTCGACGGTGCTCTCGGGCTGCTCGAAGAGACCGCGGCCGACGGGCAGAGCATTCAAGAGGTGCTGGGTGACGACGTCGAAGAATTCTGCGCGGCGCTGGCCGGCGGCGAAGGCGCCCGGGACTATCGCGGCCGATGGCGCGAGCAGTTGAACAGGAACGTCGCCAGGAAACTGAGCCGGCTAGGAGGTTGACGTGGGGATCCAGACCATCATCCAGGGCAAGAAGCAGTGGCGGGCACACATGGCCCGGGTCAAGGCGCTTCCGCAGGATTACCAGATCGTCCACAAGGAGATCCAGCGATACCTCTTCAAGGTCGGGCCGGTCGACCTGCTCCCAGGGCTCCTCGACTTCTTCGAGGAGGGCGCGGCCGCCGGCAGAGGAGTGCTGGAGCTCATCGGCAACGACGTCGCCGCCTTCTGCGACGACCTGATGAAAGACTCACGCACCTACGCGGACAGCTATCAGAAGTCCATGTGCGAGAAGCCCGGCCGGGGGCTCTGACACCCGGAAATCACTCGGCCACCCCAGGTTGGGTAATCCCGCAGTTGTGCCACAGCGTAGCACCGCATGGCACAGCGCTGTAGAGTTGGTGTGTGACCACCCCTGAGCCCGACCGCTCCCATGAGATTTCCCAACGCGACCTGCGTAACCGGTCAGCGGAGATCATGGATGGCCTGGAACGGGGGGAGCGGTACGCCGTTACCCGTAATGGTCATCACATCGGCGACCTGGTCCCGCTCCGCCGCCGGCGCCGGGCCGTGTCACGCGCCGAGTTCGCCGCCGTGTCGCGTGGAATGCCACGACTGGACGACCGTGAATATCGCGAGGCCATGGACCGTCACGTCAATGACGATCTCTACAACCCCTACGACCGCGCATATGGCAGAGGCGAATTCGCCGAGGACGAGGGATGACCCACTCCCTGGGGCTACTCGACACCAACATCCTCGTCCTGCGTGCCGGCATAGATCCCGACGAGCTCCCCGACGAGATGATGATCAGCGCCATCACCACCGCGGAGCTCTCGGCCGGCGTCCTGGCGGCGGCAGGAACGCGGGAACTCGCCCAGCGCATGAAGATCCTCCAGACCGCCGAAGCCGAATTCGACCCACTCCCCTTCGACGACACCGCAGCCCGCGAATACGGCCAGTTGTGGACCGCCGTCTCCGCCTCAGGGCGCGAACCACGCCCTCGCGCCGCAGATCTGATGATCGCCTCTGTGGCGATCGCGAACGGGCTACCTCTGTACACCTGCAATCCCAAGGACTTCCAAGGCCTTGACCAGCTTCTCGCCGTCGTCCCGGTGACCCGTCCGCACTAGGGTCATTCGCCAACACCCCCATCGCCCGTCACGTCGTCCAGCGCCGGAGTTTCTCGGGATCGCGTACGACCCAGATGTGCTTGATCCGGTCGCCCACGACGTCGAACGCGAACACCGTCACAATGACGCCGGCTTGCTGAGCCACCAGACCCGGCTGACCGTTGACCGTACGTTCCACGCGACGGGACCCGTCTCGTACAGGACCTGGCCGCGGCCATCGCTTCCATGACGCGAGAGCTCTTCACCGACCTCGGCCTCGCCGATCTCCTTCCGTCTGTGCTCGACCGGCCCGCCGTCCCGCTCTCACTCCTCCTCGGTCTCGCGCTTTTCCGCCAGCGCGTACGAGAGGGCGACACCGAGACACATGGACATCGAGATGCCGAGAGAGACGTTGTGCAGCGCGACGCCCAGTCCCATACCCAGTGCGATGCCCGACCCCATGCCGATTGTCCAGTTCGGGGTGTTCTTACCGTTCGTCATGGTCCGATCTTCGTACAGGACCGTGTAGCGGTGTAGACATCGCCATCATGAGTACGACATGACAGCTGTCACACGGGCGGGTCCTCCAGGGCTCGGTCCGGCTGCGGCAGAGACCCCCTAGAACAGCAACTCGGAGCCTCTGGTGCAACGGTTGATCTTGGTCGACAAGCCTTCTCCAGGGGCTCTTGGCCATGGTTGAGGCAAGCCGCGCACAGCATGCAGGCGAGGGCCGCGGCCGCTCGCAGGCTGGACCCCCGCACGCGGCGAGCTCACCAAGAAGCCATCGGGCACATAACGGACACGGCCCAGGAAACAGCCCTCACAGAGATCAAAAGCCCAGGCCGTTGACCTGGGCTTTCGTATGAGTGGAGCCTAGGAGATTCGAACTCCTGACTTCCTGCTTGCAAATCGGCCCGATCTACGAGCACAACCGCCTTGACCTGCGTCGAGGCCAGTCCGCGAGTGACCATGATTAACCGCTCCTGACCGCCCTTAATGGCCCGCTAATGGCCCGACGATCAGTCGGCGACCTGGTATTTCTCGCGCGACGCGCGCACCTCGCCCGTCTGATCATCCCGTCTGCCGTCGACCCGCCCGAAGGGGAAGCGGGCCAGGGCCACGGGGACAAGGTGGAGCCCCCAACTGGAGGAACGACCTTGTCCCCGTGGCCCTGGCCTGCTCGGCTTGTCCCAGGTCGATGGTGGGCGGGCTGATCAGGCTTCCACCTCAGCTATCTACGGACTCCAGATCCGAGCGGCGATCATCCCGTAGCCGGAGCGCCCCCGCCGGAGGCTCTCATGCAATCTGGAAGTTGCCCACACTTCTACCCTGATGAACGGCTTTTTTTTGAGAGAGAGCGGCCCAGAAGCCAGTAAGCCAGTACCGATAGCAGCTGCCAGCCCAGCCAAGATCTGATGAGTTGCCGGGAGTTCCCCGAAGTTCGAGATGACACCGAATAGAGTCGTAGCCATCGATAGCGTGACCAGCGTTACGCGGCTTCGAGGCGGGTGCTCGCCTTGCCGCCGTCGCGCGCGTCCACCCATGCCCTGAGAATACGCGGCACTGGCAAGGGATGCGCAACGTTGTCCTCGGCATCCGGCTCGCCCGTGCATCGCGGCCCGAGCACGGCCGTGCGCGAGAACGGCCCCCAGGCCGCACGCGCAGCGTGCGGCCGAGCGCAGGGTCGCACGCGGCGGCGGAGCCGCCGCCTTGATACCTAAAAGAACAACTCGGCAATTCTGCAGATCTGCAAGTGGACCCGTGTCGCGCTCAATCGAGCAGATCCGGACGGCGGCTGGTGAGGGCTCTACGGGCAGTTACGAAGCGCTCGTGGAACTCTTCGGCAAGCGCTTCGCGTCGGTAGCGCTGCCGTAGCACGCGGTCGAGATCTCCGGCACGGTTTACTAGGTCAGTGAGGGATCGTCGATCGATGTCGAAGGCAGCCAGGCCCTCATCAACAGCCGCGTCGAGATCGCCGCGTCGAGCATGGACGATGCCAAGGTCTATGTGCGCGTCGGCGACTCGCATCGGGGCGTTGGAGGTGCCATCGGGGCGGGTGTGCATCTGGATGGTCTCGCGGGCATGTTCCTCGGCGCGGTCGTCATCAGCAAGCCAGGTGTAGCAGGTGGCGGCGTAGAACACCCACTTCGCGTGGTCAAAGAGGAAGTGATGATCTGGATGCTCCGGCATGGGCAGGCTACCGAGGACTTCGGCTCCACGAGTCAGGGCACGGTCAGCTTCGCGACGGTCGCCTATCCGGGCCAGGCCGCGAGCTTCTTGTAGGGTGAGTTGGACCATGGCGCTACTGGTGCCGGCTACGGCCTGGCCCATGCGGGCGGCGGTGACCACGTCTTCGTAGCGGCCTTCGACGAGGGCGAACCAGGCTGACATCTCGTGTGCCCAGCCCATGAGTTCGCCGTGGCCAACCTGGCGGCCCATCTCGAAGGCGGCTCGGCGGGCGGTCTCGGCTTCTTCTCGCTCCCCCAGGTCGTAGTGCACGCACCCGAGTAGGGCGGTCAGCCAGCCGGTGATGACCAGGAGTTCGCGGTGCTGGTCGAGGGTGAGTCGTCCACTGAGTAGCCGGTTGACCTGGGCGAGGCGCTTTTGTGTGCGGTCTCGGAGTGCGGCGGCCGGGACTACGGGATAGGCGCGGCAGAGGAGATCGACGGCTTCGGCGAGTGCTTCGAGGGTGCCGGTGCCGACGTCGGATGCTTGGAGTTGCTGGGCGAGTTCCATGGTGCCGTACAGCTCGGCCTCGGCCCGTAGGGCGTCCATCGGCAGGATGGCGGATGCCTCGATGAGGCCGCTACTCGGCCTGTTCTGGGAGAACCCCAATGCCTCCGGCTGCAAGCCGGTCAGTTGGGTGAGTGCCAGCCGGTAGGGCGTGCGCGGCCAGCGGACCTCCCCCGCCTCCCAGCGCCGGATGCGTTCCTCGTCACAAGTAAGGCGTTCCGAAATACCGATTTGCGTGCTGTTGATTCGGTCGGCCATTTCCGCGCGAGTCAGCCGATTCTCATTCCGCCACGCGCGCAGTTGGACATTAGGAATGTTCTCGGGCATCTATGAGACTTCCTCCCAGCTGGGGGCTCAAGAGGGGGATCAAAGGGGACTGCTCGGGGGTCCTGCGTCACTCCATTTGCCGGTGGACTTGCCATCAACCAACAAGGTACGTGAAGCGGCCTCCCGACAGAGGGAACGCCGGATGAATCGAGGAGATGGCGACGGTGACCCGGCCAGACGAGAACAGCGAGACAACGCCCTGCCCCGCATGCCGGGGACGCGGAATCAAGCTGCGCGACTCGCGCCGCGCGCTCCTCATCCGCGACGGCGAGAGCGACGAGATTCCAGGAGGGGAACGGCAGTGTCTCGACTGCCTCGGCGACGGCCGGGCCGAAGGGAGCGGGAAATGAACTCGATCATGCAAGCAGCATTGAACGGCTTCCAGCAGCAGAAAGAGGCGAACGCCCTGATTCGGCTGCGTGACCAGCTCGCCAGCCGGGGCGTCAACTCGGAGCTGCGGGACAACAACAGTGCACTCATGGTTCACCGGGCCGAGCCGGGGCTGCCGGTCTGGGTGTTCGTCGGGTACGGCGGAGCCTTCTACTCCTGGCAGAACGCCGAAAAGCGGCACTCGGTCGACGACGTGGAGGGGGCCGCGAACGTCTTGGCGGAGTACATCGCCAAGTAGCATGCGGGCGCGGCGGGGCGGCGATAAGCCCCGTGCGGAGGGGTACGGGCCAGGTCCTTCCCCACCCCGTCGCGCCTCATCGCCTGGCAGGCGGTCAAGTTCATGCCCATGGGAGGGGCGCCCCCGTTCCCTCCTTCGGCTGCCTGCCGGGCCCTCTTCCTGCGTCCCTGTGGAAAGTGTGGACGTACGGGCTGAGCCCAGGTTACGCTCAAACTTGGTAAAACAACCTGTCGGGTGTTGGACGGTCATTATGTCGCTAGAGTCCGTGCCGCCGAAGTATGCGCAGCTTGTGCAGGCCCTTCAACGGCGTATCGAGTCGGGAACCTACCAACCGGGCTCTCTCCTCCCCAGCGAACACCAGCTCATCGCGGAGTTCGGTGTCTCCCGGCCCACCGTGGTGGCCGCGCTGCGGGTGCTGCGCGAACAGGGCTGGATCGAGTCCCAGCAGGGCAAGGGCCGGTTCGTGCGCGGTCGTCCCGCGATGGCGTCGGTGGAGTCCAACCGGCGTGGGCAGGCTTTCCTGACTAATCCCGAGACCGACTCCCCCGGCGAACTCGTGGAGGCGGGCTCGGCCGCGCTGCCCAACCGTGTGGCCACGTTGCTGAACGCACAGCCCAAGAGCAGGGCGTTCCTGCGCCGACGCCTCGTGACCCGTGACGGCGAGCCAACCGAGCTGGTTTCTCTGTGGCTGCCCCTGGAGTTGTCCGAAGGCACCGATCTGACCAGCGGAGAACCGCTGCCGCAGGGCATCCGCGAGCATCTGCAGGCGCGCAAGGGCGTGCGCTTCGATCACATCGTGGAGCAGATCACCGCGCGCATGCCCACCGCTGGTGAGGCCAAGCAGCTCGGCATGCCGAAGAACGTGCCGCTCCTGGCGGTGTTCGGAGCTGTCCGGGACGCCTCTGGTCTGCCGCTGGTCGTGGTTGAAGTGCTGCTTCCGGCTGATCGTCACGAGCTGGAGGACGCGTACCCGGTCCGGTAGGGCACCGCGACGACCTGATGGAGATCCTCATAGATCACGCTGCCGGGGGCGATCGTCTCGACGCACACGCAGTGACTTGGCGGGCCGCGAAGATCTCCACGTAGCCGGAGACGCGTTCGATGAGAAAGCCGGCTGAGGACTTGAACCATGCTGCGGCGCCAACACCCCTAGGGTAGATCAGATGCCCCCCGCTTTCCGTCGTTACGTCACCGCCGACGGCTTCAGCCAGTTCGGCACCCAAGTCACGCGCGTGGCCCTCCCGCTGGTCGCGCTGCTGGTGCTCGACGCGGGCCCGTTAGAGCTCGGCCTGCTCAGCGCCGCCGGAATGATCGGTTTCCTCCTCTTCGGGCTGCCCGCCGGCGTGTGGGTCGACCGGTTGCGCAGGAAGCCCATCCTGGTGACGGCCGACGTGATGCGCGCGGTGTCCCTGGTCTCCGTCCCGATCGCCGCGCTGTTCGACGCGCTCACGCTGGCGCAGCTCTACGCGGTCGCCGTGATCGTCAGCATCGGCACGGCCTTCTTCGACGTCGCCCACCTGAGCTTCCTGCCCTCCATCGTGACCAAGGAGCAGCTGCCCAAGAGCATGGGGACTTTGGAGTCCGTGCGCAGCCTCTCCGTGCTCTTCGGCCCGGGGCTCGGCGGCTGGCTCGTGCAGGTGCTCACGGCGCCCATCGCCATCGTGGTCGACGCGGTCAGCTACATGGTCTCCGCCATCCTGCTGGCGACCGTCAAGGCCGAGGAGACTCCCTCCGGGGAGCGCGTGAGCCTGATGGAGGGCCTGCGCTACGTGCTCGGCCACCCCATCCTGCGCCTGATCGGCCTCGTCGGCGCCATGAACATGTTCGTCAGCGGCATCTTTGCCATCGTCCAGCCGTTGTACCTGGTCGACGAGCTGGGCGTGAGTGCGGCGGGCTACGGTCTGATGGTCTCGGGCGCGGGGGTGGGCGGCCTGCTCGGTGCGCTCCTCGCGTCACGCGTGATCGCCCGCTTCGGTCACGGCCCCACGATGTGGGGCACAGCCGTCCTCATGGTGCCGCTCTTCGTGCTCGTCGCTTTCACGGGACCCGGCTGGCGGCTCGCCCTGTTCCCGATTGGCATGGCGTTCATCTCTCTGGTCGGGGTCATGAACAACGTCGCCCAGGGCAGTTACCGCCAGGCGATCTGCCCAGAAGGCCTGCGCGGCAGGATGAACGCCAGCCTCCGCTTCCTCATGTGGGGTTCGCTGCCGCTCGGCGGTGTCGTCGGCGGGCTGCTGGGCGAGGCCGTCACCATTCACCAGCTCCTGTGGATCGCGACCCTCGGCTCTGTAGTGGCCAACCTGCCCTACGTGCTGGCTCCCGCCATACGAAAGCTCAAGCTCACGGACGACGGCGGCCGTGAGGACTCCGAGGCCAAGGAGGACAGCCGCGCGTAGGTCGTCGGGGGTGTCGACGTCGCACCTGACCGAGTCGATGTCGTCGAGGCACAGCTCCTTGGCACCGCCCGCCAGATGC
The DNA here is from genome assembly GCF_009908215.1 of Nonomuraea sp. K271. NCBI lineage: Bacteria > Bacillati > Actinomycetota > Actinomycetes > Streptosporangiales > Streptosporangiaceae > Nonomuraea > Nonomuraea sp. K271. The sequence goes on from NZ_JAAAHR010000150.1 coordinate 15,612, forward strand.
TTGGCCCGCGACTCGCCGCCGAAACGCGGCGTGAACGGCGTGCCGGTGTAGAAGGTCGTGCCCACGTCGAGCGCGTCGGGGACGAAGGCCTGCTCGAACTCCTCTGCCGCCCTCACGTACACCGGGCAATTCCTCCTTGATCGCGTGGCTATGTGTCTACCGGATTGGTAAGTGGTCCGTCACCTCGCTCCAGGTCACTTGACGTAGCAAGTTTGAGCGACCTACTCTCGGAGTATCACTTGATAGGTCAAGTGTCTGACATCCAAGAGAGGAGCCGTCATGGCTCTGCAAGGCCCCATCCCCGTCACCTTCGCCATGGTCTTCCCGCACGGCTGCTACATCGTCGGCGAGGTCGAGCCCGTCAAGGACTTCGACGCCTCGTCCAACGGCCGGTTCGTGCAGGCCCGCGACAAGCAGACCGGAGAGCTGGTCTGGCAGGTCGCGGTCATGGACGGTGACCCGACCCTCAAGCCCGCCCAGAAGACGGTGGCGGTCAAGATCCTCGCTCCTGTCCAGCCGGTACCGCCCCAGCCGATGCCGGGCATGCCGTTCACGCCGGTCGAGTTCAACGGCCTCACCGTCACCCCGTACGTCAACGCCGCCGGTCGCCTCGCGTACTCGATCAAGGTCCGTGAGATGTACCCGCCCCGGCAGACCAGCCAGCCCGTTCAGACCGCTCCGAGCAAGGCTTCGGCCGGAAAGGATGCCGCCTGATGGCCCGTCGCCGTACGCCGCGCAACAGCGTGATCCGGCTGACCACCGGGCACGCCGCCCGCACCCTCAACCACCCGTTCGCACGCCGTGAGCCCGTCCTGGCGCTCGACTTCGGCGCCACGTCTGTGCTGGTCACGACCAGCGGGCCCGTGACGGCCGATGACCTGGAGTTCGCGCGGCAGCTCGCCCGTGAGGCCTACCGCTTCGCCCGCTCGCTGGAGCGCAACTTCTACGGGCTGCCCGACGGTAAGGGGGTGGCTACGTGAGTCTCGGCCCGTACAGCCTCGTCACCGTGTCCCTTCGACCGGAGGCCACGCCGCACGTGGGCGTCTCCTTCTACACGCCTGATCTCAAGGTCCGGGCGGGGCTCCTGCTCAGTAGTCCGCGCCCGTTCCTGGAGCTCTGCTCGCCTGAGGCGATCGTGTACATCTCCACCACCGGCGCCGGGACGGTCACCGATGCTGACCTGGCCGTTGCCCGGGAGATCTTCACCGCTGCCGCTCGCTACCTGGCCGAGTGCGAGCAGCTGCACGCCGAACAGACGGCCCAGGACGCCACCGACCCGGCGGCCTGACATGAGGCGGGGCCGCTGGAAGCGGCAACTTCCGGCGGCCCCTCGGTTCTCCCCTGACTTGCTCAATCACGAGAGGTTCCCAGCTTATGTTCAAGCGGCTGCCTGGCGACGAGGCCCGTAACCTCGTCTCCACCACGCCCGACACGGCCGTCGTCTTCCGCCCGGCCGTGGTCAAGACTCCCGCCATCATCACCATCGTCGTCCTCACCTGCCGGATGCTGGCCAGGCTCGTCCGTACGATCTGGCGCCACCCGATCGCATCCGCGATCCCGGTTGCCCTGGCTGCTGGCTGGTACTTCTACGGCTGGCCCGCTGCTGCGTCCCTGCTCGGCACGGTCGTCCTGGCCCTGGTCTCGTGGGCGTTCATCGATCGGCCGTCGTTCGCCTGCCTGGTCGGCTACTGGCTGCTGGCCTGGTGGCGGCTCGTCTGGGTCTACCGTCGTCACTGGCAACCCGTCATGATCGTGTCCGGTCTCGGGCGTCACCTCCGGGGCCGCGACTACCTGCCCACGTTGGGCAAGGTCACGTGCACCTCGTGGGCCGATCTGGTGACGGTGCGCATGCTCAAGGGGCAGGCGATCAAGGACTGGTCCGATCGTCTCGACCATCTGGCCCAGGGCTTCGGCGCTACTTCGTGCCGGGTGGCGCTGTCTCGGGCCGGTCGGCTGACGCTGACCTTCCCGCGCAGCGACCCACTCGCCACACCTCTGCCCGCACTCTCCATACCGGAGGAGCCGACCGTGGGGCCGGTCGAGATCGGCAAAGGTGAGGATGGGCGGCCGTGGCGGCTCAAGGTGCACGGCACGCATGTGCTCGTCGCGGGGGCGACTGGGGCCGGCAAGGGGTCGATCATCTGGTCCGTCATCCGTTCTCTGCTGCCCGCCGTCCGCGCTGGCCTGGTCGAGGTGTGGGCGCTGGATCCGAAGCTGATGGAGCTGTCCTACGGGCGGGACCTGTTCGGCCCCAGGTATGCGGCCACGCCGGAAGAGTGCGCTGACCTGCTGGACGAGGCCGTCTGCGTCATGCAAAAGAGGGCCGCCCGCTTCGCCGGGCTCCAGCGCTCCCACACCCCGACCGTGGAAGATCCGTTCGTCCTGGTCGTGGTCGATGAGGTGGCCTTCCTGACCGCCTACCAATCCGATCGCGGCCTTAGACAGCGGATCTCCTCGGCGCTGGCCACGCTCACCACCCAAGGCCGCGCGGTCGGTGTCGGTGTCCTGGCAGCGCTCCAGGACCCGCGCAAGGAGGTCATGAACATCCGGAACCTGTTCCCCGACAAGATCGCGCTCAGGCTGGATGAGTCGGAACAGGTGGACATGGTCCTCGGCGACGGCGCACGCGACCGCGGTGCCCTTGCCGATCACATCTCACCGGTTCCGGAGATCGGCGCGGGCGTCGGCTACGTCCGGCTGGAAGCCAGCCCCGAACCCGTCCGGGTGCGAGCCGCCTACGTCTCCGATCACGACATCCGCGCCATGGTCGACGCCTTCGCCTCGTTCGGGGAGGTTGCGTGAAGATCTGCTTCCACGGCACCGCCGACGAGATCAGCCTCGTTGCGGGGCGTCCGCTGCTGGTCCTGCTGACCGCTCGTGACCTGCCCTGCATGCGGGTCTTCGAGCTGTATCACTCCCGCGTCCACGCCCAGCCGCATCTGGAGCAGTACCGGCTCTGCGCGCGGCTGTCCGAGACCACTGACGAAGGGAGGACCGTATGACCCATCCGCACGACCGTGCTCTCCCCCGGGCCGTCCGCCAGGCCATGCCGATGGCCCGGGACGTGCTCGAAGAGGTCGCCAAGCTCAACGGTGTCTGCATCCGGCCCATCCCGCTGCGGCGGCTCGACATCGTCACCGGTAAGTCCGAGATCATTGACGTGCCGTGTGGGGCCGTCCTGGACAGCAAGTGCCCGCCGTGTGCGAAGCGCAACCGGCAACTCCGCATGGCCCAGTGCCGCGAGGGCTGGCACCTCGAAGAGGAACCGGCCGTCACGCCGGACGAGTCGACCGAGGAACAGCGGTGGCTGGTCGAGTTCCGCGCCGACATGCACGCCAAGCGTGACGCGGCCGAACAGGACGGTGACGATACCACTGACCTGGACGCCGTCCTGTCCAGCCTCGATGAGGAGATCAACGCTGCCGGGATGCGAGGCAGCGTGCTCGGCCGAACTGCTCCCAAGCGCACCCGATCGACTCGGCGTCGGCAGGACGCACCCGATCTGCCCAAGCGGAAGATGACCAACACCACCCTTGGACGCACCTTCCAAGCGCCGGATGGCAAGACCTACCGGCCGTCGCTGTTCGTCACGCTCACCCTGCCCAGTTACGGCAAGATCCGTGACGGCGTCCCGATCGATCCCGACACCTACGACTATCGGCGCGCCGCGCGGGACGCGCTGCACTTCTCCAAGCTCGTGGACCGGTTCGTGCAGAACCTGCGCCGGGTCGCGGGCTATGACGTGCAGTACTTCGCCGCCGTCGAGCCTCAGAAGCGGCTGGCCCCGCACTTGCACATGGCCATCCGAGGCATCCTGCCGCGCGCGGAGATCAAGCAGATCGCCGCCGCCACCTACCACCAGGTGTGGTGGCCTCAGGCCGACGAAGTCCTCTTCGACGGTGACCACCTGCCCGTCTGGGACGAGCAGGCCGGCTACCTCGACCCGATAACCGGCGAGGTCTTGCCCACCTGGGACGAGGCCCTCGACGCCCTGGACGAGGACGCCGAACCGCTGCACGTGCTGCGCTTCGGCGAACAGGTGGACGTGCAAGGGGTACTCGCCGGTACGCCGGACGCCGATCAGTGCATCCGCTACCTGTCCAAGTATCTGACCAAGTCCATCGGCGACGCCCTCGACGGCGGCCAGGCGCAGCGCGAGCACGCCGCCCGCATGCTCGATGCCCTGCGCTACGAGCCTTGCTCTCCCACCTGCCCGAACTGGCTGCGCTACGGCGTTCAGCCCAAGGGCGCCAAAGCGGGGATGACGCCCGGCCGGTGCCGGGGGAAGGCGCACAAGCCCGAACACCTCGGCTACGCCGGACGCCGCGTGCTCGTCTCCCGTAAGTGGTCGAACAAGACCCTCGCCGAACACAAGCAGGACCGCCGCACCTGGGTCTTGGAAGCCCTCGGCCAGGCCGACGAACCCACCGACCCGCACCGCTACATCTGGCGCCCCATCCCGGCCGGAGACGCCAACGTGCCACCACTCGCCGTCCGGCTTCTCCGATCGGTCCATGAACGCCAACGCTGGCGAGCCCATCTCAGAGAGCTGGAAGCCAGAGCAGCCGGGCAAGATTTTTCGGCAATTCCGCAGGCCGCGTGAAGGAGGGAGACGCATGGACCAGTTGATGACCGTCGAAGAAGCGGCCGATGCGCTGCACACCTCTGCGCGCTTCGTCCGCCGGTTGATCGCCGAACGACGCATCGAATTCGTGAAGGTCGGACGCCATGTACGCATTCGAGAGTCCGCCCTGATCTCCTTCGTCGCCGCCGGAACCGTCACGCCGATGACGACTGACACCGTCAAGGGGAGTGCTGCCTGATGGCCAACAAAGACGGGCACCGACGTTTCGGCAACATCCGCAAGCGCGAGTCCGGGCGATTTCAGATCCGCTACCCGGGGCCGGACGGGCGGTTGCGAACCGGGGCGACCACCTATGCCACCAAGACTGAGGCAGACCGCGCGCTCACGATCATCGAAGCCCAGATGATCGCGGGTGAGTGGACAGATCCCGATCGAGGGAAGGTCCGGTTGGGTGAGTACGCGCGAGCTTGGATCAAGGAACGTCCCGGCCTGCGCCCCAAGACCATCGAGAACTACACATGGCTGCTGGACCGGCACATCATGCCGACTCTTGGCGGTGTCCAGGTCGGCAAGATCACAACGCAGATAATCCGCGCATGGCGGTCAGAACTCCTGGAGCAGGGCACGTCAGTCTCGACGGCTGCCAAGGCGTACCGGTTCCTGCGGGCCGTCCTGATGACGGCGGCAGAAGAAGACAAGTTGATCAGCCGTAACCCGTGCCGGATCAAGGGCGCGGATAATGAGCACACGCCCGAGCGCCCCGTGATCACGGTGTCTCAGGTGTTCGAACTGGCGGACCGGATGGCGGACAGGCGGTTTCGAGCACTGATCCTGCTGGCCACGTTCGCAAGCCTGCGCTGGGGTGAGGTGATCGCACTTCGGCGGCATGACCTCGACCTGGCGGCGCGCACGGTCCGGGTCCGGGAACAGCTCATCGAACTGGACGGCGGCGAGATGCGCCTGTGCCCGGTCAAGTCCAAGGCCGGCCGCCGTACGATCGGCATCCCTGCCGCGATCATCCCTGCCCTCAGCGAACACCTGGCGTCCTATGTACGCCCCGAAGAGGACGCGTTCGTGTTCCTCGGCAAGAACGGCGGGTTCCTACGCGGGAGCAACTTCCGGCGTGCCGCGAAGTGGGGAGACGCGCTCAAGGAGATGGGACTGACGGGCCTGCACTTCCACGACCTTCGCCACACCGGGAACACGCTGGCCGCGCAGTCAGGGGCGAGCCTGGCCGATCTCAAGGCGCGGATGGGACACGACAGCGATCGGGCCGCGCTCATCTATCAGCATGCGACCAAGGACGCTGACCAGCGGATCGCAGACGCTCTCAGCGCGCGAGTGGAGGCGGAGAGAACAGATCGCCGTCCGGATGGCTAATGGCCCGTTAATGGCCCGAACACCCCGCCACAAGATCGGTGGCGGGGTGTTTTGGCTGGTGGAGCCTAGGAGATTCGAACTCCTGACTTCCTGCTTGCAAAGCAGGCGCTCTGCCAACTGAGCTAAGGCCCCTTCGACGAAGATAGCTTACCGGGCCGACGACGCCACCTGCGTCGTACCGCGGTCGTCGCTCAACACCAAGCTCGGAAAGTCTGCGATCGAGTCGAGGAGGTGGGTGGCGCCGCCCTTCAGGAGGCGTTCCCGGCTGTGGACGCCCGTGAGGAGGCCCGCCACGATCGACGCTCCGGCTCGTACGCCGCACAGCATGTCGTTCTCCGAGTCGCCGATCACCGCCACGTGCCGTACGTCCGCCACCCCCGTGCGGAGGACCGCGTGCAGCACCATGTCGGGCCAGGGACGGCCGCGGCCGCCGGCGTCTTCCGGGGAGATGGCCAGGTCGAGCTTGTCGTCCCATTCGAGCGCGCTGAGGACGCGGCTCAGCGTGACGCGGCTGAAGCCGGTGATCAAGGCCAGTTTGATGCCGTTGCCGCGGAGTTTGTCGAGGACTTCCATGACTCCGGGCATGGGCGTCAGACCCGCCCGCTCCAACGCGCCCTCATAGGAGCGCTCGAACGTCAGGTTGGCCGCCTGGGCCTGGGCTTCGTTGCCAGGGAAGATCCCGCGGAAGACATCGATCGTGGGACATCCCCGGGACCGGTGCACGTGAACCATGGCACGTGCGTAAGCCCCGGTCCCGGGCACTATGCCCTGGGTCGCGATCGCCTCGGCAAAGGCGCGCTCGACCATGGCGATGTCACCGACTGTGGTGCCTGCCAGGTCCAGGCACACCAGCTTGATGGGGACGATGTCACTCATCGCCTCGCCGGTCGGTTAGTTCTCGCTGCCGGTCGCCTCTGTCCAGAGATCAAGCTCTGCGCGGTCGGCCTGCACCTTGCGCCAGATCAGCAACCCCCCAAGGGCGATCAGCGCCAGAACGAGCAGCTTCTTCACGGTGTGACCCCACTTCTTCGACGGTCTCACCTGCCGGGGTGAGACCCAACGGTTGGCAAGCAGCCTAGCAAGGGATGGCTGCGCTCCCTGTGTTGCGGATGTGTGGAATGTGCGATGGACGAGTGTTCAACCCCAGCCGGGGTCCGGATATTGCCCCCATCTCGGACGAACGTCTGACAACCATCTATCAGCAGCCCTCATGGGCAACAGCTCGATCATGCCAAATATCCGGCGAGGATGCGCGAAGCGTCCGTGCCGGACGTCGGCTCGTGCTCGTGGAGGAGGCCGGTGGGCCTGATCCTGGTGAACCCGGTGCCCTGAAGGAGCGTAACCCGAGGTGGGCGAGGTTGCCAGCCGTCTACAAGGTGAGGAGTGCGGGTGCACGTACAGGGGCTCTGCGCGGTCCGGGTGCGGCATGCTCCGGGCGCGCCTGCGGAGCCAGGCTCCCGCCGTACGGCTGTTCGGCTCAGGACGAACATGCCCTTCCCGGCTTCGAAGAAATACCGTAGGGGGGTACGGTGATCGAAGCGTCCGCACACAACCTGAGGAGATCGCCATGACCAATGCCACCTACACCGTCACCGGCATGACCTGCGGCCACTGCGTCAGCTCCGTCAAGGAGGAGGTCGGCGAGGTGGTGGGGGTCACGTCCGTCGAGGTCGACCTGGCGACAGGCCTGCTGACGGTCGGAAGCGACGGTCCCGTCGACACGGCGCTGGTCGCCGCGGCCGTGAAGGAGGCCGGCTACGAGGTGACCGGCCGGGCATGACGGCGCCCCCACGCAACCTGCGTGACGAGCGCGTACCGGCCGGTCCGCCGCGTACAGGCCGGTCCGCGAGCCGGCGCGCAGGTGTTCGAGCCGCAGCGGGGACCGGTGCTGGGCTACGGCGCGATCGCGGAGGACGCCGTTCCGCTGCCCCAGCGACGGTCACGGATGTCGCCGGCTCCAGAATCCACGGGCCCGATCCCCTGACATCTCGGGGTCGTCGGGCGAGGTCGGCTGTCGCACGATCACGATGGTAGTGCGGGCGTGTCGGGCGCAGTACATGCTGGTCGAGGGCATGAAGATGCGGCTGAACAGGCCGCGTCTCCCCCGCCCCAGCACCAGCAGGTCGCCTTCGCGGGCCAGATCCACGAGGTGGTAGCCCGGGTCGCCGACCCGGCCGATCACCGCCGTCGTGAGATCTTCGGGCACTCCGCCCGCGACGTCGTCGAACACGCCGTTGATCACTTCGGAGCAGCGCGCTTCCTCGCCCGCTCTGATGGCGTGCTGCACGGGCAGCGCCTCAGGGAACGGGTGCACGGGCGCCCGGCTGACGTGCACGGCGACCAGGACCATCCGGTGCAGCCTGGCCGCGCCGATGGCCCAGGCGAGCGCCCAGCGCGATGACGGCGACTCGTCGACTCCGACGATCAGCCTCGCACCGGCGGGCAGTTCCTGTTCCACGGTGCCTCCTGTCAAGAGTACGACCATAGTGCGCCTTCCCGTCGGTTACCGGGAGGTGGCATTTTGCAGGCTTGGCGTCGTCACGTGGAAATGCAGACGTCTTTCAGACCAGCTTCAGCAGGCCGCCGTACAGGATGTCCCGTTCGTCCTCCGAGAGGATCCGGTACGGCTGCGCCGCCCGCACGTTGGTCCCCGCCTCGATCCTGGCGCGCAGCGGCCCGTCGGCCAGGGCGACGATCTCGGGCGCGGTCAGGCGCTCGGCCTGCCAGGCCGCGGCGTGCGCGTCGGCGCGGTGGTGGCGCAGCGCGGCGATGCGGTTGAACAGCAGGACCCCCGGCGAGGTCCCCTCCGGCTCGTACGGCGGCGCGACCACCTCCAGCGCGCCGCCCGGCTCGCGTTCGGCCGCGTCGAGCACCCGTCCCGCCAGGTGCTCCAGGGCGGCCAGGCCGTGCCCGGCCCAGACGCGGCCGGCCGCGGCGGCGTGCAGGTCGTACAGCCTGTGGATGAACGCCAGTCCGGCGTCCGTCGGCCGGAGCAGGCCGCCGGGGTCCTCGGTCATGGAGCCTTCGCGCAGGTGGTCGTCGAGTTCGCGGAGGGCGGTTTCGCCGTAGCGGTAGATCGTGGCCAGCCGGGGCCGGGTG
>NZ_JAAAHR010000151.1:0-24673 GCF_009908215.1 Nonomuraea sp. K271
GGCGTACACGCCGTACCCGCCGCCGGCCACGAGGACCACCGCGACGGCGGCGACCGCGCCGACGATCAGCGTCTTGTTGTGCTGCTCCGGCGGAGAGCCGTACGGGATGGGGCCCGAGTAGCCGGGCGGGCCGTACGGCGAGGCGGGGACCGTCGGCGGGGCGTATCCGCCCTGGGAATGGGACCCTCCGTAGCCGCCCTGACCGCTCGGGGGAGCGTAGCCGGGCTGCTGGGGGGCGGTCTGTCCGTGACCCTGCGGTCGCTCCTGACCGGGGCCCGGCCCTTGCCCTTGCTGCGCTCCGTGGCCTTGTGCGTCCCATGGTCCTTGCGGGCCGGACTGCGGTTGCGGAGGCTGCGGAGGAAATCCCATCACCCCATTGTGGGGGAATTCATCACTTCTGTACCACCTGCCCCGGGGAAAACGCCTGCATGGCCGGGTGCCGCGTCAGACCTGGGTCGGCTCGCGGACCAGGCTCACCCGGACGGCCGAGGGATCCTCGCCGGCGAGGGGGACGGCGAAGACCGCCGTACGCTCGCGTGCCCCGTAGACGACGAAGCGCAGCCCGTCCTCGTCCCAGGTGTCCTGGACGTCCGTGGTGAGCTGCGCGGACGCCGAGCAGTACGCGGGACTGCGGTGGAGCAGGTGCAGCGAGGCCGCCAGCGGTACGTCCCCCGCCGGGGCGGCGGCGAGGGGGCGGCGCAGCCGTACCAGGAGGCGCCGGAAGGGGACGAGCCAGTGGCGGTCCAGTTCCGCCGAGAGGGTCAGCAGCACGGCGGTCTCGGCCAGGGCGAGCGGCACGAGCGGCGGGCCGGGGTCGGCGGGCAGCGCGAGGAGGCTCGCGACGAGCAGGAACGCCGCGCGGGCGAAGGCCCGCAGGTCCACGGGACGGGAGTGGGCGCCGAGGCACCCGCACGAGGAGGCGGGCGCGGCGACGTGCGAGTAGGCCAGGTACGCGAGGAAACCCGCGCACAGCGCCGCGGCGGCCGCGGCCTCCAGCGGAAGGAGGGGTGGGAGCAGGAGGGCGGCGGCCACCGCGAGTTCTGCGAGCGCCACGAGCCGGAATGCGGGGACCGCGCGCGCCGGGCCGACCAGCCGGGCCAGGGCGGTGTGCCCGGCCCCCGCCCGCATCCGCCGGCTGAGCAGTTTCATCAGGCCCGCCCAGACCAGGAAGAGGGCGATCACGTACGGCTGCGACGCGGCGATCCCGTGCATGTGGACGCTCCTAGTGGGGGGAGAAGACGGTGGCGATGTCGACTTCGTTCGTGTCGGGCCGCCAGGCGCCGAGGATCTGCACGTGCTGGCTCACTTTCAGCATCGACAGGTCGGCGGACGGCGGCGCGTCGGAGCGGATCGCGACGGACTTCCCGGCAATGACGTGACAGAGCACTTCCTTGCCGTGGTGGTCGAGGTGGAGGGTCTGGTCCTTGATGTTCGTGATGTGGCCCTTGATGTTGACGATGTTGAGCCACACGGACTCGGCGGCGAGCTCGCCGTCCGGCATGCGCACGCCGCGGGCGTAGAGGCCGTCGCCGGGCTTGGCCTGGTCGAACGGTACGGGGCCCAGCTTCCACAGGCTCGTGCCGTCGACGACCCTGATGCGGTGGAACACCGCGTTGGAGCCCAGGACGAGGAGCGTGTTGTCCTTGATCGAGCGGATCCGGCCCTCGGCGAAGTCGGGGTCCGGGGCTCCGGGTTCGAGCTCGGGGCCGGAGGCGGCGAAGGCGGCCTCCGGGCCGAGGGAGCCGAGCGCGGTGGCCGCGACCACGCCGGCCCCGCCGCCGAGCACGGCGGACTTCAGCAGGTCTCTTCTGCTTCTCATCGCCTGCCTCCTATCCGGTCGCGATCTCGCACGGCCGCAGGCCGGTGGAGAGGCTGGCGATGCGGCTGTAGGCCGCGGGGGTGAGGTCGATCAGCCGGTTGTTCGCGCAGGTCGAGCCGCAGCAGCTGCGCTCGCCGCAGAACAGGTCGGTCTGCGGGCCGCAGTCGGCGATCGCGGTGACGACGCTGGCGCCGCCGCACAGGGACGTGGTGCGGTGCCTGAACCCGCAGGTTCTGCGGGAGAGGCTGACGCCGCAGCTGTCGGGGCGGGTGATCGCCCAGCAGGCGTCGGAGGCGTTCGGCCAGGCGTGCTGCAGGCTTCCCGAGTTGCAGGTGCCGCAGGCGCCCTTTCCTGTGCTGCTGCACGGTCCCCATGCGGTGCCGCAGCAGAACCAGGAGACTTCTCCCTGGACGGGGCCGAGTAAGTCGGCGGGCGGGTCGGTGGACGGGTTACGCGCCATGCGCGTCCTCCTAGGGGGTGGGCTCCGGACGAACCTTGAGGAGGTACTGAAACTTTCCGACTCGATCTATGAGTACCATGTAAGGATTTTTCGTCAATATCCCAATTGAGTCGGTCTTCGCCCGGTATGTTGCGCCGCTGGAGTTAACCGGCGTCCCAGGACGCCGGCCGCGGAGCGGTGGGGCTGAAGACCACCGGCAACGTCTCCAGGTTCCGCATCCACAACGACCGCCGCCACCGCAGCGCGTCCGGCGAGACCGCGAGGTCCACGTCGGGCAGCCGGTCGAGCAGCACCTCGACCGCCGCCTCGGCGATGACCTCGCCGAGCTCCGGCGCGGGATACGGGCAGCTGTACTCTCCGTGCCCGAACGACATGTGGGCCCGGTTCGCGCCGGGCTCGTACTCGTCGGCCGGCTGCACCCGCGGATCGGCGTTGGCGGCGGCCAGGCCGAGCACCAGCAGGTCGCCCTTGCGGATGCGGCGCCCGCCCAGCTCGCAGTCCTGGGTCGCCCAGCGGCCCGGCGCGGTGCGCAGGGGCGGATCGCGCCACAACACCTCGTTCATGGCCTGCCCGACGCTGCTGCGCCCGCCCTGCAAAGTGATCGAGAACCGGTCGTTGACCAGCATGAGCCGGAGCGTGTTGCCGATCCAGCCCGCGGTCGGGGTGTTGGCCACGACGAGCATCACCCCGAGATCCAGATCCGCCTCCTCGTCGCTGAGCTCCGCCGGATGGGCGATCAGCCGCGAGGCGATGTCGTCGCCCGGAACCTCACGCTTGGCGGCCATGAGCGTGCACATCCTGTCGCGGAGCCAGGTGTAGGCGGCGAAGGTCTCGCTGGTGGCGTCGAGCACCACGTTGACGTTGGTGACCACGTCGTCCATGTCGGCCTCGGGCATCCCCATGAGCCGGGCGATGACCTGGGCGGGGATCCGTCTGGCGTACTGGGTGACCAGGTCGGCCTCGCCGTCCCCGGCGAAACCGTCGATCAGCCGGTCGGACACCTGCTCCGCCAGCATGGCCAGCTCCGTACGGTCGACGCCGTCCATCGCGTCGCCGATCGCCCCCGTACGCCGCTGCCGTTCGGCGCCCTCGGCGAACAGCACGGTCGGCTGCCAGCGGAAGGTCGCCATCAGTGGCCCGTCGGCGGGCACGTGCGCCCACACGTTCCAGCGCCGGGAGTCGCGGCCGAACAGGTGCGGCATGCCGAAGACGTGGTGCAGTTCGCGGTAGCCGATCACGAACCACGCGGGTACGCCGTCGTCGAGCAGCACCGGCACCACCGTGCCGTGCTCGCGCCTGAGCCGCTGGTAGAGCTCGTCCGGATCCTCGTCGAGTGCGGGCCCGTGGAGCGGCACGGCGTCGGCGTGGTCGGGGTAGCCGGACAGCGCGGCGTTCTCCGTCATGAGGGGGTCTCCTGGGCGGGGGCGTACCAGGTGGTGAGGTGGCGCAGCAGCGTGACGAGCACGTCCTTGCCGGAGTGCCGGAGCCGGGCGTCGCAGTCGACGAGCGGCACCGAGGGCGGCAGCGACAGCGCATCGCGTACGGCGTCCAGGCAGGGCCCTCGGGTGAACCGGTTGACCGCCACGACGAACGGCATGCGGTGGTGTTCGAGCCGGTCGATGGAATACCACGAGTCCTGCAGCCTGCGGGTGTCCACCAGGACGACCGCGCCGAGGCTGCCCGAGAAGAGCCGGTCCCAGACGTACCAGAAGCGCTGCTGGCCGGGCGCCCCGAACAGGTAGAGCACCTTGCTCTCCGTCAGGGTGATCCGGCCGAAGTCGAAGGCCACCGTGGTGGTGGTCTTGCCGCGCACCCGGCGGGTGTCGTCGATGCCGACGCCCGCCTCGGTCATGACCTCCTCGGTGCTGAGGGGGCGGATCTCGCTCACCGCGCCGACCATGGTCGTCTTGCCCACCCCGAAGCCGCCCACGATCACGATCTTCAGCGCGTCCGCGGCGGCCGCGCGCAGGGGCGCGCGCTCAGATGTTCTGGAGGGCAACCAGCACCTCCTTCAGCAGCTCAGGACTCGGGCGGCCGGCTGAGCGCGGCGCGGACGGATGGCGTACGGTGATCCGGCCCGTGTCCAGCAGGTCGCACAGCAGGATCTTCACCACGCTGACCGGCAGCCGCAGCTGCGCGGACAGTTCCACCACAGCCATCGGCCGCCGCGTCAGCCGGAGGATCTTCACGTGCTCCGACTGCATGCCGGGGGTGGGCTCGCACTCGCCGACGATGAGCGACACCGTGTCGAAGGCGCTCTCGTCGGCGTGGGTCCGTCCTCCTGTGATCATGTAGAGCCGGTCGGGCGCCTCGTCGTCGACGGGCCGCTGCCTCATCTGGTACCGCCGGCCGCCGGCCGCGGCGCCGCGCTGAGATAGGTGCCGATCTGCTCGACCAGCTCGTTCATGTTGTGGCCGACCAGGCCGACGTCGGCGTCCTCTCCGGCGACCACGGCCAGGTGGGCGCCCGCGCCCGCCGGCACGATCAGCAGCAGGCCGCCGGGGAACTCCACCATCGCCTGCCCGGACCCGACGGCGGTGCCGAACTCGGCCGACGCGCTCACGGACAGGCTCTGGATCCCGGAGGCCAGCGCGGCGAGCTGGTCGGCGCGGTCCTGGCCGAGCCCCGGGGTGTGGCAGAGCTTGAGCCCGTCCCTGGTCAGGACCAGCACGTGGGCGATGCCGGGAGTTTTCTGCCTGAGGTTGTCCAGCAGCCAGTCGAGGCTTGCGTCCGTGGTGGTCAAGGCGTCCGTTGAGTTCATCGGGAAAGATGGGGGCGCGCGTCCCGCACGTCGGCCCCTGCCTCCTATCTGTGAATCGAAAAGCCGGTCAGGAGTCGGGGTCCTGGGTGCGCCCGCGCCCGCCGGCCTGGCGGAACGCGGCGAGCCTGGCGGCCGGGTCGCTGCCGTCCCGTACGGGCTCGGCGGCCTGGGCGGGGCTGGCCCTGGTGTCTTCGGCGAGGGTCTGGCCGCGGCGCCGCTTGGGCAGCGCCGCCTGGAGCTCGTCCTCCTCGGGCGCCGCGGACGGCGGCCCAGAGGCGGGCCCAGAGGCGGGCCCAGAGGCGGGCACAGAGGCGGGCCCGGAAGCGGGTACGGCGGTGAGCACAGGGGCAGGCGCGGTGGGTGGCCCGTCATCGGGGCGCGGCTGGGTGATCAGGCGGCGCGGGATCAGCACCACGACGCCGGTGCCGCCTCTGGCCGACGGCCGGAAGCTCACCATCAGCCCGTACTTGTCGACCAGGCGGCCCACCACCGCCAGGCCCAGCCTGGTGCCCGACAACATCCGCAGGTCGACCGGCTCGGACACCAGCTTGGCCGCGCGGTGCCGTTCCCGGGAGCGCATGCCGAGGCCGCTGTCCTCGACGGTGACCACGACGCCGTTGTCCTCTTCCTCGACGTACACGTGGACCTCGGTGCCGTGGGCGGAGAAGGCGGCCGCGTTGTCCATCAGCTCGGCCAGTGTGTGCATCACGCCCTCGGCGGCGTACCCGGCGACCGCGACCGTGCTGGTCGAGTGGAGCCGGACGCGCCGGTAGGCGCCGATGCGGCCCATGGCGCCGCGCAGGACGCTCTCCATCGTGATGGGCCTGGTCCACCTGCGTCCTGAACGGCCGCCGCTGAGCAGGGCGATGTTGTCGGCCAGCCGGCCCAGCTGGGAGACCCGGTGGTCCAGGTCGAGCAGGTCGGCGAAGACGTCCTCCTGGTCGCCGTGGCGTTCCTCCAGTTCGCGCAGGCGGGCGAGCAGGCTGGTCGCCTGGGCCTGGACGCGCGCGGCGGCGCCGGCGCAGGCGCGCATCGCCGCCGTGCCCTTGCGCTCGCCCTCGCCGATCTGCCGTGCCGTCTCGCTCAGCAGCCCGCGCAGCGGGTTGTGCACCGGCTGGCGCATCTCCTGGAGCGCGGCGTCCACCGGCTGGTGGCCCGTCTGTACGCGTTTGACCAGCTCGGGCAGTGCCTCGTCGGCCAGCCTGACGACCTCGGCCTCCAGTGACGCGCCGGCCGCGCGGGCTGCGGCGGCCTCGCGGGCCAGCAGGTCGAGCTCGTGGCCCGCCGCTTTGGCCAGCCGCTGGAGCAGCTCGTCGGACGGCTGCGCGACCCTGGCGAGCGCGTCGACCGTGGGTACGCCCTCGCGCACCTGATCGCCGAGCTCCGGCAGGGTCTCCTCGCCCAGCCGCAGGATCTCCCGCTCCAGCAGGGCGATCCGCTGCCCGGCCTGCCCTGCCTGCTCGCGGAGCGCACCGGTCGCGGCCCGCTGGTGGGCGAGCGCGGCGGCGGCGCAGGACAGCAGGGCCGCCGCCACCCCGCCGACGGCCGCCACCAGACCGGCGGCGCCGGCCGGGGCCGCGGAGATCGCCCAGAGGCAGGTGGGCACCGTGACCACCAGTCCCCCGAGTAACGCGAGGGCGGCGTGGTGCCGCGGGGTGAAGGTTCGCGGAGCGGGGGGACGTGCAAGTGCTGACATTCGGTGGTCCTCAAGGCCGTGACGGCCAGGCGAGCGAGTCGAACCAGGTGTTCCTGCCGGGGGAACGCTGTGTTGCCGCCTCGCGACTGATCGCGTAGCAGGCTGGGGACAAACCGTAGCATCGGTGCTCGGTTAAGAACAGACAGCAACGCCGTAACCTCACGCCTCACCTGTATCACCACAAGATCGACATTTCTCCGGCGACGTGGACGGGGTGTTGACGGGGGCGTGCCCAGCGCTTACGTTTCCGGCGACCCCCGCGAAATTATCGCCACATATCAGAAAATTTCGGACTCGCGGGTCACCCCCAGCATCGCTTCGCATCGGAGGTCGCCGGTGAAGCCCCTCATCATCGCCCTGGCGTTCGTGCTCGCCCTGCCCGCTCCCGCGTACGCCGGTCCGCGCCCGCCGCGTGACCTGCGGGACCTCGCCCACCAGCACGGCATCAGGATCGGCACCGCCGTCGACATCGCCGCCCTGCGCGGCGAGGCCGACTACCGCAAGGTGCTCAACCACCAGTTCAACCACGTCACCGCCGAGAACGCGATGAAGTGGGAGTCCGTCGAGCCGGAACGCGGCAGGCACACCTGGGCCGACGCGGACGCCCTGGTCCACAACGCCCACCGCAACCGCCAGCGCGTACGCGGCCACACCCTCGTCTGGCACAACCAGCTCCCGGCCTGGCTGACCGAAGGCGTCGCCGACGGCTCGATCACCCCGCGCGAGCTGAAGCGGATCCTGCGCGACCACATCATCACCCAGGTCCGCCGCTACAAGGGCAAGATCAGGGCGTGGGACGTGGTCAACGAGGTCGTGGAGGAGGACGGCAGCCTGCGGCAGAACATCTGGCTGACCCATCTCGGCCCCGGCTACGTCGCCGACGCCTTCCGCTGGGCCCACCGCGCCGACCCGCACGCCAAGCTGTACATCAACGACTACAACCTCGAAGGGAACGCCCCCAAGATCGAGACCACTTTCTCCCTCGTCAAGGACCTCCAGGCGCGCGGCGTGCCCATCCACGGCGTCGGCTTCCAGGGGCACCTCGGCATCCAGTACGACTACCCGGGCGACTGGGCGAACGTCATGCGCCGCTTCGCCGACCTCGGCCTGGAGATCGCGGTCACCGAGCTGGACGTGCGCATGGTGCTGCCCGTGACGCCCGAGAAGCTGGCCACCCAGGCCGACTACTACCGCCGGGCGCTCACCGACTGCCTCAGCGTCAAGGCCTGCAAGGAGTTCACCGTCTGGGGCTTCACCGACCGCCACTCGTGGGTGCCGGGATGGTTCGACGGCGAGGGGGCGGCGTGCCTGCTGGACGAGAACCTGGCGCCGAAGCCCGCCTACCGTGCCCTGCTCGGCGTACGGGCGCGGTGACCTGCCCCGCGGCGTGCGCGCCTCGATGAACTGAGCCCGCGCTGGGCGCGGCGAGCCGTGCCGGAGCGCTGGAGGTCGGCGACCTCAGCTCGCGGTGGCTCCGGCCGGTTCGCCCGCTCGGGCGTCGGCCTCGGCCTGGTTGCGCTCGGCGCGCGCCAGGTCGCCGTGACCGGTGGCGAGAACGGCGATGCCGAGCAGGATCGCGCAGCCGCCGATGACGAACGGCACGTGCACGTTGACGTGCTCGGCCAGCTTGCCGGCCGCGAACGGCGCCAGGCCGCCGCCGATGAAGCGCACGAACCCGTACGCCGCCGAGGCCACCGGCCGCTCCACGGGCGCGACCATCATCACGGCCTGGGTGGTCAGCGTGTTGTTCACGCCGATGAACACACCGGCGACGATCACCGCGGTGACCAGGACCGGGCGGTTGCCGGTGAAGGCGGCGATGACGAAGACGACGAGGGCGAACAGCGCGAGGTTGCCGTAGAGCGTACGGGCCAGGCCGAGCTTCCGCTGCAGCCACGGGGCGCCCGCCACCGAGAAGATCGCGACCATCAGGCCCCAGCCGGTGAAGACGAGCCCGAGGTGGACGGCGTCCAGTTCCATCGGGAAGGGGGCGTAGCCGAGCACGGTGAAGAAGCCCCAGTTGTAGCAGAGCGCCGTCAGGCTCATGACCAGCAGGCCGCGGTGGCGCAGGGCCTTGATCGGGTCGAGGAGCGAGGTTTTTCGCGCAGGTCTGGGCTGGGGGCGTACCAGCAGGATGGTCGCGATCAGGGCGACCGCCATCAGCACCGCGACGCCGTAGAACGGGCCGCGCCAGCTGATGTGGCCGAGCGCGCCGCCGAGCAGCGGGCCGACCGCGATGCCGAGGCCGAGCGCGGCTTCGTACAGGATGATCGCGCCGGAGAAGCCGCCGCTGGCGGCGGCCACGATGACGGCGAGCGAGGTGGCCACGAACAACGCGTTGCCGAGGCCCCACCCGGCGCGGAAGCCGATGATGCCGCCGATGCTCCCTGAGCTGCCGGCGAGCGCGCTGAAGACGACGATCAGCACGAGTCCGGCGATCAGGGTCCACTTGGCGCCGATGCGGCTGGACACCCAGCCGGTGACCAGCATGGCGACCGCCATCACCACGAGGTAGCTGGTGAACAGCAGCGTCACCTGGCTCGGCGAGGCGTTCAGGTCGGCGGAGATCGCGGGCAGGATCGGGTCGACGAGCCCGATGCCCATGAAGGAGATGACGCACGCGAACGCCACCGCCCACACGGCCTTGGGCTGGCGGAACGGGCTGCCCGCCGTCGCGTTGGCCCGCGTCATCCGGCGGCCCCCTGGGACGGCGGCGCGGTGTCGAGCGCGCGGGCGGTGAGCCGTTCGAGCGCGGGAAGGGCCGCGGCGATGGCGGCGCGGTCGGCTTCCGAGAGCTCGGCGAGCAGCTCCGCCAGGCGCTTGGCCTGCATGGTGCGCCGCCTGGCCAGCTCCGCCCGCCCGTGCTCGGTGATGGCGACCACGACCACGCGCCCGTCCGCCGGTTCGGCGCGTCGCTCGGCCAGCGCCTCGCGCTCCAGCCGGGAGACGAGCTGGGTCATGGCGGGCTGGGTGACGCCTTCGAGCGCGGCCAGGTCGGTGAGCCGGCGCGAGCCGAGGCGTTCCAGGTTGGCCAGGGTGGAGAGCGCGGTGATCGACAGGTCTCTGGGGACATCGATCAGGCGCATCATGGTCCTGACCCGCCCGAGCCCGGCGGCCAGCTCAAGGTGACTCTTGGGAGCGGAATCCATAAGCCCTTTATATCAACCGCTCATATAAGTCGCTTATGGAAGCTGGTGCACGAACACCGTCCCCTTCGCCTCGGGGCCGGTCGGGCGCTCCCAGCCGAGCCGCTCGTACACCCTGATCGCCGGCACGTGCCGAACCTGGGTCGCCGAAGGCCGGCCGGCCGCTCTTGGGCCGGCTACTTGCAGATTTTACTCGCCTGAGTTACTTTTTACCTATTCAAGTAATCAACAGGGCGGGAGTCATGCCATGACCGGGTCACCGGTGAAGGGACGCAAGAGAGCCGCGTGGACGCTGGTCGCGCTGGCGCCGATATGCGCGGAGATGACGTTCGGCGCGCTTCCGCTCAGCATGATCTGGGTGCTGCCGCTGCTGGTGCCGATGTACGGCGCGGGCGTGCTGCTGATCAGGGAGGCGGTGCGGCGCGCCGGGGGCGGCTGGCCGAGCCTGCTCGTGCTGGCCCTGGTGTACGAACTGGCCGAGGACGGCATCGGGCTCCAGGCGCTGACCAGTCCCACTCTCTACCAAGCCGCCGAGTGGGGGCCTCGCGTGCTGGGCCTCAACACGGCCTACTGGGAGTCGCAGATCGGCTACCACGCCGTGTTCAGCGTGATGATCCCGATCATGCTCACGGACCTCATCCATCCGGCCCACCGTGACCGCCCCTACCTGCGCAGGGGCGGGCTGATCGGCGTCGGCGCCGTCGCGGTGCTCGGCGTGGCCATGTTGCGGCTGTTCATCCCGCCGACCGTGGACCCGGGTTACCAGGCGCCGCTGCCGGCGCTGGCCGCTTTCGCCCTGGCGTGCGTGGTGCTCTCCGTGATCGCCCTGAAGGTGCTGCCCGGACGTACGCCGCCGCCCCCGGCCGGCACGAGGGCGCCGAAGCCCGTCGTCGTCGGTCTGATGGGCGCGTTCGCCACCGTAGTCTTCCTCGGCCTGCTGATCCCGATCATCCCGCCGCCCGCCGGCGGAAGGGGCTGGTGGGCGCTCGGGCCGATGGCCCTGGCCGCCGCCCTCGCCGTCGTCGCCGGCCTGCTGCTCCACCGCTGGTCCGCCTCCGGCTGGACGGACGCGCACCGCATCTGGCTGGCCGGTGGCGCGCTGGTGGGCCACACGCTGTTCGGCTCCGCCGTCATGGCCACGACCACCTTCGACCGCGTGGGCCTGATCGTCCTGGCCGTGGTCACGGCG
Organism: Nonomuraea sp. K271; assembly: GCF_009908215.1. NCBI lineage: Bacteria > Bacillati > Actinomycetota > Actinomycetes > Streptosporangiales > Streptosporangiaceae > Nonomuraea > Nonomuraea sp. K271. Next base: position 11,072 of record NZ_JAAAHR010000151.1, read on the forward strand.
CTGCTGCTGGCCCTGCTGGGGCGCCGTGTCGCGAACCGGCTCGTACCTCTGGGCTGACCCGACCCGGGGGGTGCCGCCACCCCCCGTGGCGCGGTGGTGGTGGCGGAAGCAGGGGCCGGGGCTTCCCGTCATGGTCACCAAGCAGCGGTGGTCCCTAGCGTGTCCGATATGTCCGGCAAATGCCCGATCGTTGTCCTGGCTCGCCCGTCCGAGCGGCGGCGAGACTGAGCCCCCACGAGGAACTGTTCACGGAGGCGCACGATGGGTGAGCGCAAGAGGATCGGCCTGGCCGTGGTGGGGTCGCTGGCGGTGTGCGCCGCCATGGCGACCGCGGCGACCCCCGCGGCGGCGGGAACGGCGGCGGCGAGCTGCTACGCGAGCAGCGGGAACCTGTACTGCGACAACGCCCCCGCCGCGATCTACGCCGCGCCGCGCTACAGCCGGCCCAACGGCAACCCGGAGCGGGTCGTCGACCGCCTGCTCACGACGCACAGCTACTTCAAGTGTTACGTGACAGGCCAGCAGCACGGCGGCGGCAACAACGTCTGGTACCACACGTACGGCGACCAGACGGGTGCCTGGGGATACGTGGCGGCGGCCAACGTGTACACCTCGGTCGATCCGTACCCGGGAGTGTCGCGCTGCTGACCGGCACGGAAGCAGGTGCGGGCCGGCTGGCGCCACCGGTATGACCCAAAAGCCTGACTGAGTGTGCGTGCCGGTCGCTAGCATGAGAAGTTCGCGTAGTGTGAACTTGTCTCGGGGTGGCGACCTGGTGGCTGATCTCTGGTTCGGTGTGCTCGGGCCGCTGGACGTACGCGCCCGCGGGCGGAGGATCCCGCTGCACGGACCCCGCCAGGAAAGGGCGCTCGCGGCCCTCCTGCTGAACGCCGGCCACGCGGTGACCGTCGACCGCCTCGTGGACATCGTGTGGGAGAAGCCGCCCGCCTCGGCCCGCCGCCAGATCCAGGACCTGGTGTCGAGGCTGCGGCTGGCCCTCGCCGACGCCGGCGCGGACAGCGCCGTCATCACCACCGTACGCGGCGGCTACGTGCTGCGCCCCGGCGCCGGTGAGCTGGACGCGACCGAGTTCGAGCGGCTCGTCGCGGCGGCGCGCGAGGCCGAACCCGAGCACGCGGCCACAGTGCTGCGCAAGGCGCTCGCCCTGTGGCGGGGCGAGCCGCTGAGCGGCGTCGACTGCCCGGCCCTCGCCGGCGACGTCCGCACCCTTCAGGAGAAACGGCTGGCGGCCTGGGAGGAGTGGGCGAAGCTCGAACTGGCCGCCCGCCGCCACCACGAGGTCATCGCCGAGCTGACCGCCCTGGTCGAGCGCCATCCGCTGCGCGAGTCGCTGGTGGCGTCGCTGATGCGGGCCAGTGCCGCCGCCGGTCGCGCCGCCGACGCGCTCGAGGTCTACCACCGGGCGCGCGAGAGACTCCGCGAGGAGCTGGGTCTCGATCCCGGCACGGAGCTGCGGAACCTGTACGAGCGCGTCCTGCGAGCCGCCGAGCCGGCCCCGCCACCGGTGCCGGGGCCGGTGCCGGGGCCGGAGCCCTCGCCGGAGCCGTCGTCTCCGCCCGTCGCCGCGTTCCAGCTCCCCATGGACGCCTTCGGCTTCGTCGGCAGGGGCGGCGAGCTGTCCAGGCTCGACGCCCTGCTGGAGCACGCCGCGCTCCAGCCGACGGCGGTGGCGATGGCCGTCGTGTCGGGCAGCGGGGGCGTCGGCAAGACCACGCTGGTGACACACTGGGCGCACCGCGTCCGCGAACGGTTCCCCGACGGCCACCTCCACGTGAACCTGCGCGGTTTCGATCCCGGCGGGCCGATGGTGGCGCCGGAGGAGGCGGTGCGCGGGTTCCTGTCCGCGCTCGGGGTGCCGCCACAGAGCGTGCCGTCCGGCCTGGACGCGCAGACAGCGCTCTACCGGAGTGTGCTGGCCGGGCGCCGGATGCTGATCGTCCTGGACAACGCCCGCGACGCCGGCCAGGTACGCCCGCTGCTGCCGGGCTCTCCCGGCTGCGTCGTGGTGGTGACCAGCCGCGACCGGCTGCCCGCGCTGGTCGCGAAGGAGGGCGCCCTCGCGCTGCCGCTGGGCCTGCCGACGAGCGGCGAGGCCAGGCAGCTGCTGGCCCGCCAGCTCGGGGACGAGAGGGTCGCCGCCGAGCAGGACACGGTGGACGAGCTCATCGCGGGCTGCGGCCGGCTGCCGCTGGCGCTGGCGATCATCGCTGCCCGCGTGGCCGTGCGGCCCGGCGTGCCCCTGGCAGCCATCGCCGAGGAACTGCGCGAGGCGCCTGGCGTGCTGGACGCGCTCGACGCGGGGGACGCGGCGACCCGGGTCAGGGCCGTGTTCTCGTGGTCGTACCGGATTCTCGACGACGACGTGGCGCGCATGTTCCGCATGCTGGCGACGCATCGCGGGCCGCGCATCGGCGTGGCGGCCGCCGCGAGCCTGGCCGGCGTCCCCGTACGCGCGGCCCGTACGCTGCTGGAGCGGCTGGCGGGCGCGCACCTCGTCACCGAGGACGCCCCCGGCACGTACGCCTTCCACGACCTGATGCGCGCCTACGCGGGAGAGTTGGGCGATCTCCACGACCCGCCCGAGGAGCGGACGGCCGCCCGCAGCCGCCTCCACGACCACTACGTCCACACCGCGGAGCAGGCCGCCGAGCTGCTCGACCCGCACCAGGACATCGCCCCTGACGGGCCGCCGCCCGGCGTCCACACCGAGCGACACCGCGATCTGTCGGAGGCGCTGGCGTGGTTCGGCGCGGAGCACGCGGCGCTGCTCGCGGCCGTCGAGGACGCGGCGCGGTCGGGTCTGGACGCGCGGGCGTGGCGGCTGGCCATGGCACTGTACGACTACCTCGACCTGCACTCGCACCTGCGCGACCAGGTCACCGTGCAGACGATCGGCCTCGAAGCGGCCCGCCGCCTCGGCGACCGGGCGGGGCAGGCGCACTCCCACCGCCGCCTCGGCTGGGCCCTGCGCCGCCTGGACCGCCACGACGACGCCCACGCCCACCTGCGCTCGGCCCTCGACCTGTACGAAGCCCTCGACGATCTCCGCAACCGGGCACACGTCCACGGCAACCTGTCCGGCGTGCTCGAACGGCAGGGCAGGTACGCGGAGGCGATCGTCCACGCGGAACGAGCGTTGCAGCTCTACACCGAGGCCGGCCTGCGGGCCTGGCAGGCTCGGGCGCTCAACGCCATCGGCTGGCTCCACGGCCTGCTGGGCGACTACGCCAAGAGCCTCAAATACTGCGGTGAGGCGCTGTGGATGCACGAGGAGTCGAGCGACCGTCGCGGCCAGGCGGCCACCTGGGACAGCCTGGGATTCGCCCACCACCGGCTCGGCTCGCACCAGCAGGCCGTCGCCTGTTTCACCCGGGCCCTCGAACTGCTGGGCCATGTCGGCGACCGGTACGGCAAGGCGGAGACGCTGCTCCTACTCGGCGACGCCTACAAGGCCATCGGCGAGCCCGGCGAGAGCGTGCGCGCCTGGCAGGAGGCCTGCGACATCCTCGTCGAGCTGAACCACCCCGACGTCGAGCGGGCGCTCACCCGGCTCGGCTGACCCGAGCGGCTCGTTGCGCGCGCGGCGGCGCGACCTGGGTGCGGACGTGGCGACCCGGGGCCGGGCGGCGCGGATGCGGCGCGGTGACGCCGGTCAGGGTGGATCCGGCTGCTCCGGCGGTATGCCGCGCCTTGGCGGGGTAGGGGTGCGGCTTGATCAGGAGCACCCGTGCGGAAGCGCCGGGGATGCTCGCCGTCGTCCGGGGAGAGGCATGCCGAGAGTGGACAGGATCGCAGAGCCGTGGGGGACACGTACGCCGTACGGGCCGGGGGAGCCGTGGCCGGTCAGGGTGGACGAGTTCCTGGAGGACGGCGTCCGCGCGGAGGACGTCGACCGCTGGGTGCAGAGCGCGTCCATCCTGCACAGCAACGGCGACGGCCTGGACATCGCGGTGAAGGGCGGGCGCATCGTGGGGGTGCGCGGGCGCGCCGGGGACCGCGTCAACCACGGCCGGCTGGGCCCCAAGGACCTGTACGGCTGGCAGGCCGGCAACGCCCCCGACCGGCTCGTCCGCCCCTTGGTCCGTGACGGCGGGCGGCTCGTCGAGGCCGACTGGGACACGGCGATGGACCGGGTCGTCCGGCGTACCAGGGAACTGCTCGACGAGCAGGGGCCCAGCGCGCTCGGCTTCTACACCACCGGCCAGTTGTTCCTGGAGGAGTACTACACCCTCGCGCTCCTCGCGCACGGCGGGCTCGGCACCAACCACGTCGACGGCAACACCCGTCTGTGCACGGCGACGGCCGCGGCGGCGCTCAAGGAGTCGTTCGGCTCCGACGGACAGCCCGGCTCCTACACCGACGTCGACCACGCCGACGTCATCGCGTTGTACGGCCACAACATGGCCGAGACCCAGACCGTGCTCTGGACCAGGATCCTCGACCGGCTCGCGGGGCCGAACCCGCCCGCCGTCATCTGCGTCGATCCGCGCAGGACGCCGGTCGCGGAGGCGGCCACCGTGCACCTGGCCAACCGCCCCGGCACGAACGTCGCCCTCATGAACGGCATCCTGCACGAGATCCTCGCCCACGGCTGGATCGACGGGCGGTACATCGAGGACCACGTGGTCGGGTTCGACGAACTGCGCGAGCGGGTCGAGCAGTACCCGCCCGACCGGGTGGCGCGCATCTGCGACATCCCCGAGGAGCGGCTCCGCGAGGCCGCCCGGCTGATCGGCACGGCGCGGCGGCTGCTCTCCACCGTGCTGCAGGGCTTCTACCAGGCGCATCAGGCGACGGCCGCGTCCGTTCAGGTCAACAACGTGCATCTCGTACGCGGCATGCTCGGCCGGCCCGGCTGCGGCGTGCTGCAGATGAACGGGCAGCCGACCGCCCAGAACACGCGCGAGTGCGGAGCCGACGGCGACCTGCCCGGCTTCCGCAACTGGTCGAACGACGCGCACGTCGCGGACCTCGCCCGCATCTGGAACGTCGACCCGCTGGACATCCCGCACTACGCGCCGCCCACCCACGCCATGCAGATGCTCCGGTACGTCGAGGAAGGCTCCATCCGGTTCCTCCACGTCATCGGCACGAACCCGGCGGTGTCGCTGCCCGAGCTGCACCGCGTCCGCTCGATCCTCTCCCAGGACCGGCTCTTCCTGGTCGTGCAGGACATCTTCCTGTCCGAGACCGCCCAGCTGGCCGACGTGGTCCTGCCGGCGGCGACGTGGGGTGAGAAGACCGGCACGTTCACGAACGTCGACCGTACCGTCCACCTGTCGGAGCGGGCCGTGGACCCGCCCGGCGAGGCCCGCCCCGACCTCGACATCTTCCTCGACTACGCCCGGCGGCTCGGCCTCACGGACAAGGACGGGGCGCCGCTGGTGAAGTGGAACGACGCCGAGGGCGCGTTCGAGGCGTGGAAGGAGTGCAGCCGAGGCCGGCCGTGCGACTACACCGGCCTGTCCTACGCCCGGCTGCGCGGCAGCGGCGGCATCCAGTGGCCGTGCGACGACGAGCATCCCGGCGGCGGCGAGCGGCTCTACGCCGGCGGTCGGTTCTGGAGCGCCCCCGACCAGTGCGAGAGCTACGGGCGCGACCTCGTCACCGGCGCGCCCGTCTCCCCGACCGAGTATCGCGCGCTCAACCCGTCGGGCAAGGCCATCATCAAGGCGGCCGCGTACGTCGAGCCGCACGAGCCGCCCGGCGAGGCGTACCCCTTCTGGCTCACCACCGGCCGCACCCTGTACCACTTCCACACCAGGACCAAGACCGCGAAGGCGCCGCAGCTCCAGCGGGCGGCTCCGGAGTCGTGGGTGGAGATGTCCGAGGCCGACGCGCGGCGGTGCGGATTCGCCGAGGGCGACCTGCTCGCGGTGGAGACGGTCAGGGGAGAGGTACGCGCCCGCCTGCGGGTCAGCGGCATCCGGGACGGAGTGCTCTTCCTGCCGTTCCACTACGGCTACTGGGATCAGCCCGGCGGCCACGAACCGGAGAAGGGCCAGGGCGGCGCCGCCAACGAGCTGACCCTCACCGACTGGGATCCCGCCTCCAAACAGCCGATCTTCAAGACCGCCGCGGCCCGCGTGTCGCTGGTCGAACGGGGGCGAGGCGAGCCGTCGAAGGCCCCCACCACCACGGCGTCCAGACCGGTCACGGCGCCGGGCGACGTGCCGGGCACGCGGGGCGGCACGGACGCGGAGGCCGAGGAGTCCGTCATCACGGCAGGAGGCACGTCATGAAGTTCGACCTCGTACTCCGCGAGCTGCACCGCTCGGAGAACGAACTCGCGCACGTCCTGTTGCGCCTGTCGGAACGCCACAAGGCCGACCACGAGACGTACCACGTCGCGCGTGACCTCGTCGGCTGGTGCCACGATCACATCCGCGAGCTGGCCCGCGCGGGCAAGGACTACGGGCTGGACCTGGATCCCTCGCCGGCGAGCGACACCACGCTCATGCGGACCGTGCGCGAGAAGGCCGCCGAGTGGCTGGGCCGCGCGCCCGAGCTCTCGCTGCTGCTGCTCGCCGACTTCCGGCACCTCTACCTCGTCGCCTCGGGGGTCTCCCTCGACTGGGAGCTGCTCGCTCAGGCCGCCCAGGGGGCGCGGCGCAAGGATCTGCTGGCGCTCGCCCAGCGCTGCCATCCGGAGACCCTGAGGCAGATGCGCTGGGCGAACGCCCGGCTGAAGGACTCGTCGACGCAGGCGCTGGTGAGCTGACCGTGTGCGCCACCCCTGACGAAAGTCAGGGGGCACGCTGGTCTTTCGGGCATGTCGGGCGCGGCGGCGTCCTTCCTACGCTGCCCCGCATGAACAGTCTCACCCGCGTCGCCGCGGCCGCCCTGCTCACCCTGGCCCTGCCGACGGCGGCGCCCCCGCCTGCCGCGGTGGCCTCCGCGCAGGCGCGCATCGCGATCCCCGCCCCCACCGGTCACCACAAGGTCGGCCGGGACGTCCTGCACCTCGTCGACCGCGGGCGCCGCGACCCGTGGAAGCCCCGGGCGGGCGCGCGGGAGCTGATGGTGTCGGTGTACTACCCTGCCCGTGGCGGCGGGAGCGTCGCCCCGTACATGAGGGCCGGCGAGGCCCGGCTGCTGCTCAAGGGCCTGAAGCTCGACACCCGCTTCGAGGCCGGGCAGCTCGCCGGCGTCCGTACGAACGCCCGCGCCGGCGCCCGTCCCGCCGGCGGCCGCCATCCCCTGGTGGTGCTCTCCCCGGGGTTCACGCTCAACCGCGCCACCCTGACCACGCTGGCCGAGGAGCTCGCCTCCAAGGGGTACGTCGTCGCGGTCGTGGACCACGCCTACGAGTCGTACGGCACCGCCTTCCCGGGCGGGCGCCTGCTGACCTGCGTCGCGTGCGAGAAGGTGGAGAGCGCCCCCTCCGACGCGGCGAGCAAGAGGCTGCTCGCCAGGGCCGCCGCCGGCCGGGCGGCGGACCTCTCCTTCGTCATCGACCGGCTGACCCGCGGCGCATGGAAACGATCGATCGACCCGCGGCGGATCGGCGCCGGCGGTCACTCGCTCGGCGGCAACGCGGCGGCGAGCGTCATGGCCCGGGACCGGCGGGTGCGCGCCGGGGTGAACATGGACGGCACGTTCTTCGCGCCGGTGCCGAAGTCCGGGCTGGGCGGACGGCCGTTCCTCATGCTCGGCACCGAGGCCCAGCACGCGCCCGGCGGCGACGACACGAGCTGGCCGCGCGACTGGCGGCGCCTGGACGGCTGGAAACGCTGGCTGACCGTGGCGGGTTCCGGCCACTTCACCTTCATCGACATGCCGATCCTGGGTGGCCAGGTCGGCATGACCGACCCCTCCGTGCCGCTGCCGGGCGAGCGTTCCGGCGAGATCACCACGGCGTACGCGGGCGCCTTCTTCGACCGGCACCTGCGCGGGAAACACCAGCCGCTGCTCGACGGCCCGTCCGCCGCCAACCCCGAGGTCGCCTTCCACGATCCTGCGTGAGGCGGCGGTTCGGCTCAGGATCGTCGCGCGCCCGCGATGACCAGGGCGGCGGTGTGCCGCAGGAAGTCGTCGGTGAGGGGCTGGCCGAGCATGAGCCAGCGGAAGTACAGCGGGCCGGCGGCGGCCTGGACGAGGAAGTCCGGATCGGCGCCGGCGGGGAGGTCGCCGCGCTCCACCGCCCGTACGAAGATCTCCCGCGACAGGCGGAAGCGGGCGGGCCAGATCTTGTCGAGGACCTGGCGTAGCCCGTCGTTGTCGGTCGTTCGGGGGCCGGTCTCCCTGATCAGGGCGGTGATCCACGGGCTGTCGAAGCCGCGGCGGACCTCGCGCAGGAAGGCGAGCAGGTCCTCGGACAGGTCGCCGGTGTCGGCGGGAGGCGAGACCTCGACCTGCCGGGCCGCGAAGGCGGCGGCGACGAGGCTCGGCTTGTCGCCCCAGCGCCGGTAGATCGTCGCCCGGTTGACCCCGGCCCGCTCGGCGACCGTCTCGATGCGCAGCGTGGCGTAGCCGACCTCGCCGAGCTCGGCGATCGTGGCGTCGAAGACCGCCTGCGCGGTGCGGGCGGTGCGCCCCCCGGGCCGCTTGGTCGCCGCATCGGCCTGAAGCCGTTCGGCCTGGTCCGCGGGCTTGTCGGGCATGCATGAAAGCTACCAAACGCATCAGTTTGTTGCAATTGGTGGGGCCCGCTGTTAGCTTGCTAAAGCGACAATCTGTCGCGTCTATTACGAGAGGAACAGCATGATCTACCACCAGATCCGGATGTCGATCCGGAAGGACGCTCCCGAGGCCGAGGTCGAGCGGGGGTTGGAAACACTCCGCCGGCTCGGCCGCGAGCTGGACGTCGTCGAGTTCTGGGCCGTAGGACGGGATGTGGGCGGGGAGTTCCACTACGGCGCGATGTACGCGCTCAAGGACCTGGACGCCTACCGCACCTACCTGCACGCGCCCCTGCACCGGAAGGTCGACGAGATCGGCCTGCCGCTCGTGGACAACATGGTCTCGATGGACCTCACGGACGACGACGACCCCGCCATCGGCGACAAGATCGCCCAGATGCACGCCGAGCGTTTCTCCGGAGACCCGGCCCTCGCCGACCTCATCGACGGTCTCGGCTCCTATCAGGGCAGCGGCACCGACCGCGGTTGACGCGAGCGACCGTCCCGCAGCCGCTCACACGCCCAGGGCGCTCCCCGGCGCACCTCGCGACCGTGCCGGCGTAGGCCATCCCGGCCTCGAAGCAGCGTCACCGAACCCAAAGGAACAGTCCATGTCCACGCAATCCGTGCAATCCGTGCAATCCATCGCCAGGCTGCTGGAGGGCGCACTGCCTTCCGGAAGTGTGCACACGAGCGGACCTGGTTACGACGGCGCGTGCCGTCTGTGGAACGGCGCGGTCGATCGCCGGCCCGCCGCCGTCGTCACCTGCCACACCACCCCTGAGGTGGCGGCCGCCGTACAAGTCGCGCGCGACCTGGGCGTACCCCTGTCGGTCCGTGGCGGCGGCCACGGCTGGAGCGGCGCCGCGCTCGCGGACGGCGGTGTGGTCGTGGACCTGTGCGGGCTCCGTGACGTCACGGTCGATCCGCGTACGGACGTGGCCGAGGTGGGCGGCGGAGCGTCGTCCCTCGACGTGGCCCGAGCGGCCGGGAAACACGGCCTGGTCGTCGCGGCCGGCACCGCGGGGACGGTCGGGTTCGCCGGTCTCGTGCTCGGCGGCGGCTACGGCCCGCTCAGCGGGGCGCTCGGCCTGGCCGCCGACAACCTGCTCTCCGCGGACGTCGTGCTCGCCGACGGCACGACGGTCACCGCCTCTCCGGACCACGAGCCGGAGCTGTTCTGGTCCCTTCGGGGTGGTGGCGGCAACTTCGGGGTGGTCACCGGCCTGCGGGTGCGGCTGCACCGGGTGCCGGGACTGCTGTCGGGAATGATGCTCTACCCGCTCGACGCGGCCCCGCGGGGGCTGGCCACGGCCGCGCGGCTGGCGCTCGATTGCCCCGGCGAGCTCACCGTGCAGAGCGGCCTGATCACCGCGCCCACGGGGAAGCGGGTGATGTTCGTGGCGCCGACCTGGTGCGGCGATCCGTCCGAGGGTGAGGCGGTCCTCGCGCGGTTCGCCGCTCTCGGCACGCCGGTGTTCCAGCAGTTCGGGCCGGCCGAGCAGAGCGAGCTGATGGCCGGCATCGACGCGATGTTCCCGTCCGGCCGGCACGTCGAGCTGCGGCCGCGTACGCTCGCCGAGCTGACGCCCGAAGCGGCCGACCTCCTCGTCGAGGGCGTCGCGGCGGCGCGGTCGCCGTACTCGGCGGTGTCACTGCACGCCCTGCACGGCGCGGCGGCCCGCGTTCCCGCCGGAGCCACCGCGTACGGCATGCGCAGCCCTCATCTGGTGGTGGAGAACATCGCCGTCTGGGAGCCCGGCGACCCGGCCGCCGACGCGCACCGCGCCTGGGTGCGCGGGCTGTCCGACTCGCTCGCGCCGCACGCCCTGCCCGGCACCTACGCCAACCTGCTCGGCGACGACGACCCCGCCCAGGCCGAGCACGCCTACGGCGCGAACGCGGCCCGGCTGCTGCGCGCCAAGGACCACTACGATCCCGGCGGCGCGTTCCGCGCCATCCCGCTGCCGCCCCCGGCTGACAGCCGCGACATGGTCGCCGTGCACGACATGTACCGGCGCGAGTTCGACCGGCTGCGGGCCCTGCTCGCCGCCGTACCGGTGGACAGGACCACGTCCGTACGCCGCGTCACCGACCACGGCACCTTCCTCATCGAGCTGCTGCACGCCCACCACGGTAGCGAGGACGCCCTGGTCTGGCCCAAGCTCACCGCGCGCGACCCGGACGGGACGCGCGCCCTGACCGCGACCATGACGGCGCAGCACGAGGCCGTCGACCGGAGGCTGCGCGACACGGAGGAGTCGCTCGCCGCCCTCGCGGCCCGTCCCGGCGAGGAGCGGCGCGATGACGCCCTCAACGCCCTCGACGCGCTGATACCCCCGCTCCGCGAACACCTCGCCCTCGAAGAGGCCGAGGCCCTGGCGCTCATCGACCGGCACCTGACCGCCGGCGAATGGGCCGAGGTAGGCGGCATGGGGCTGGCCGAGGTGCCGCCGGAGCGGGTGCCGGTCATGTTCGGCATGCTGCTCGACGGCGTCTCACAGGAGATGTACGACGTCTTCGCCGCCGCCGTGCCCGCCGAGGTGCTGACGGCCATGGCGCAGGCCGGACCGCCGGCGTGGGCCGGGTACCTGGCCGAACTGCGTACCGCCGCCGGGACAGCGCATGCCTAGTGCACCTCGAAGGCGGTAGCCGACTATGCCGCGTGGCGGGCCGTCGATCCCCGCTGGAAGTACGATGGACGGTGCGCGCTCAGGACGCCACCGGTCCGCGGAAAGGGCCAAGCCCACCTGACGGTCACCGTGCTTCCCGGCCCGACCTCTTTTCCGGCCTGACCATGCGGACATCAGGCCAGACGGAAAGGAGGCCATCGTGCCCATCCACCGCCTGCCCGACCACCCTCGCATCGACCGGCTCCGCAAGCAGGCCAAGACCCTCCTCCAGCAGGTCAGGGCGGGTGTACCCGAGGCGCGCGGGCTCGTCGCGGAGTTCCATCCCCGCCCGCCGCGGACCCCGCGGCTGTCCGACGCGCAGCTCGTCACCGCCCGCATGTACGGCTTCCCCAGCTGGCCCAGGCTGAAGGAGCACATCGGCACCGTCGAGCGCTACACCCGCTCGCCGCACCGGGTCGCGCCGCGCGAAGACCCGCCGGAGGAGTTCCTGCGGACCGCCTGCCTCACGTACGGCCCGAACGACCGGGGCGAGGCCGGCCCGCTGCTCGCCCGGGACCCCGGTCTGTCCACCGCGAACGTCTTCACCATGGCCGCCACCGGCTCCGCCCGCGCCCTGGCCGGCGCGCTGGCCGCGGACCCCGGGCTCGCCCGCGCGCAGGGAGGCCCTTTCGGGTGGGAGCCGCTGCTGTACCTCGCCTACGCGCGCCTTGATCCGCCCGGCCGGCCCGTGGAGGCGGCCAGGCTCCTCCTCGACCACGGCGCCGACCCGAACGCCGGATTCCTGTGGGACGGGCTGACCACCCCGTTCACCGCGCTCACCGGCGCGTTCGGCGGCGGGGAGGGCGACCAGCCGCCGCACCCGAGCGGTCGCGAACTGGCCAGAGTGCTCCTGGAGGCGGGAGCCGACCCCAACGACGGCCAGACCCTCTACAACCGCGGGCTCGCCGGCTCCTTCACCGACGACACCGCCCACCTGGAGCTGTTGCTGGAGTTCGGCCTGGGGTGCGGGGACGGCGGGCCCTGGGGCGTACGGCTGGGGCCGACGCTGCCGTCGCCGGGGCAGCTCATGCGCGACGAACTCGCCACCGCCGCGCTGCGGGGCGGCCCCCGGCGGGCCCGGCTGCTGCTGGCGCATGGCGCCGAGGTGGACGGGCTCGGCGGGCATCCGGCGTTCGGGGGGCGTACGCCGTACGCGCTGGCCGTGCTGAGCGGGCACACCGAGGTCGCGCAGCTCCTCGCCGCGGCGGGCGCCTCGACCGAACTCGACCGTACGGACGCCTTCACCGTCGCCTGCATGCGCGCCGACGGGGACGCGGTGGCGGCGTGCGGCCGGGAAGCGCTGACCCAGGCGCTTGCCCGCACCCCCGACCTGATCAACCGGGCGGCCGAGCAGCGCAAACCCGCGGCGGTACGCCTGCTGGCGGACCTCGGCTTCGACGTGAACCACCTGCGTCGCGCCACCCCGCTGCACGCGGCGGCCTGGAACGACGACGTGGAAACCGCCACGGTGCTCGTCGAACTCGGGGCCGACCTCACGATCAGGGACACCGAACACGACGCGACCCCGCTCGGCTGGGCCGAACACGGCGGCAAGCAGCACGTGGCGGCGTACCTGCGAAGCGCGGCATCACCCGGCCGCTGACCCACCGGAAACGCACGCCCGGCCCCGACCGGCGCTTTCCGGTGCTCCCGCCCCTCGGCCCTGGTCCTCCATGCCTCCGGCTTCCGGTCTTCCGGATCTCGGTTCCCGGCAACGGGCCGGGGGCTCCGGCCTGCCCGCCGCGGGCGGACCTTCACGACCGGGCAGGCCGGTCACGACGTGCGAGCCGGCCGCTGAGGGCCGCTGTGGCGCAGCAGACCCCGGCGACCACGATCGCCGCCGTCAACACGACCGCCGCGCTCCAGCCACCGATCTCGACGACCCACAGGTACGCCGGCGCCCCGAGCAGCGTGCCGAGGCTGCCCAGCTGCGTCACAGCCCCTACGCCCCAGGAGATGCGATCCCCGGCCACCGCAGGAAGGGCCGCGAACACCGCCGAGACGGCCAGCCCGTTGACCGCCAGCACGGCGGCCGCGCAGACGGCCGCCATCGCCACCGGCGTCTCCAGGAAGACACCGGCCGTCGACGGGACCATGAGCAGCGCCGCCGTGATCAGCCGGCTCGGCCGGACCCCGGCGGCCAGCGCCACTCCTGCCACCAGGCTGCCCACCACACTGGCCGCCGACACCAGTCCGGCCAGCACGCTCGCCTCCGACCCGGGCACGTCCCACTCGGCCGCCAGGTACGCCGGCAGCACGGTCACGACACTCACGCCGACCAGCGCGAC